>JAIDXU010000130.1 GCA_029058455.1 Paramuribaculum sp. | reverse complement strand
ATGTGGAAACTTACTAATAGAGAACCTCTGTCGATATCCGATATTAATGATATATTTATAAAGGCTATTAGATTTTATAATAGTTGTTCTATTAATGAGCAGGAGGAACTTATCAGTTTAATGAAAGAATCTTCTATATTCTTATGTGACCATAATAATGATGAGGATGTTGTGTATGTGGAAAGGTATGAAGGGATGTATAAAGATATCCCTATTCTTCGAGAATATTTTTCCGCTAGTAAAAGGTTCTGCCGCTTCTTCCATACTCAGAGTTATGATAAATGCATCCAGAATGTCGGGCTAGCTGTGTTCAATGAATTTGTTAATAGACTAAATTTAAAAGGTTCACCTGATATCATTATAGAATCACTGTATCTTACAGCAGAGGAAAGAATACATCGTGCTAATGAAAATATTCATTCGAAGGAATTTTTATCGTATGATGGATTGTTGTGCGTTTTGAAAACCCTTGAAGCTGGTAAAGGTAATAAGGACTTGAGCTTATATGTATGGGATTTGTTAATTAAAGCATTTCGTTGTGATTCAACTTTCTTTAAATGTAATGAATCTCACTATTTCTACTATAAAGATAGAACTCAATATTGGACATATAACTCCCTCATCAAAGAGTTGAGGACTTGTCGGTGGCTCTACATTGGGGACGAATTACGCTGTATTAAAGAAGATGCCTATAGAGAAGAGTTGCTTGAAAACGGTTATACTTTCGATGCTGATTTATTAGCCAAATTGGAAATTTCAAGCATCCCGAATATTCAGGAAGCTAAAATGATCAGTGAGATGTCACCAGATACTAGAGAAATTTATGCACTCGGTAAGGAGTTAAGAGGTCTTGGCTATACCTCCATTGATGAAATCAAACAAATGAAGGAAAGGCTCAGCGAACTTGAAAGACAAGAAGAAGCAATCGTTATACAGGAAAAGAAAGGAAAGGCTCTTCTGCGAAAGCAACAGAACGAAGCACAAAAGGAGTTTCCTAAAAGAGCTAAGAGCAAGGGTATAAAAGGTTCTGATTTTGAAACTCCAGATAATCTTAAAGCTAAGTCTGTAAGAGGAGACTCACCCCTTGGCAAGAATAAAAGTATAGATGAAATTTTATGCGGTTTTGAAGAAAAAGCAAAAGTTCAGAAAGAAGAGCTTGAAAAGGTAGCTAATTTACGAGATCGTATCGAACAATCTCAAAAATATAGTTACGATTGGATTACAGCTTTAATGGAACTTGAAGTGCAATCTCAGGGTGCTACTGGTGTGTCAGGAAATAAAGCATTGTATATTTCATTTGATACATTGTCTTTCAATCCTAAAAATGAATCGATGCTGATTCTATCTGATCCATCTCGTTATATTCCTTCTTCACTGGAGGATATGGATTCAATTTTAGTTACTTTTGTGCTAAAAAATGGGACGGTCGAAAAAATAAGATTTGATTCAGCCAGTGTGAAAGATGATAATCTAATTTTGAAGTGTAGTAAAGGTGAATCAAAGTTAATTGAAATAATCAGGAAGAATGTCGATAAATTTCAACATGCGTATATTGAAGTTACCGAACCAATAGATATACTCAAATATTGGCAGTCTCGAATAAATGGACTTGGGCTTGAACCGAATTTCTCTTTAAAGCAAAACTTAAGAACCGACATCGAATTCATATTTGGGCCTCCCGGAACAGGAAAGACTACGACTCTTGCCCAAAAAATTAGTAACCTCATAAACTATACGAATGGGGGAATAAAAATATTAGTTTTAGCTCCTACTAATAAAGCCTGTGATGTTCTCACTCGTAAATTATACCACGAGTGTAAGAATCAAGAAGATAGTTGGATATGGCGTTTTGTAAAGACAGATGATTCATATATAGAAGATGAAGAGTTAGTGTATAATCGTGAAAGCGAAATTTTACGGCAAGGAAAAGTATGTGTTGTTTCTACTATATCTCGTTATGCTTTTGATGGTTTCGAAGATGGTGATTTAAGAACGCTTGATTGGGATTATGTGTTTATTGATGAGGCATCGATGATACCATTATATGAAGTCATTCTACCGATTTATAATCCTCATTCGAGACATATTATTATTTCAGGTGATCCATTCCAGATTGAACCTATAGTTAATATTGACCTTTGGAAGACGGAGAATATCTATACTATGGTTAATCTCAATGAGTTTGTCAATCCTAAAACAGAACCTTGTCAGTTCAAAATTACTCAATTGATGACGCAATATCGTTCTATCCCGAAAATTGGTGAGCTATTCAGTGGGTATCTGTATGGAAGTAGATTATTACACAATCGCAGTGCTGCTGACCATCGGATCTTAAAGATGGGATTCAAGGAAAATCCTCTCAATGTTATCAGTTTTCCAGTGGGGAAGGATTCTATTTTTGAGCTTAAGAGATTGTCTAAGTCTAATATCCATATTTACTCTGTTATTTTTGCAGTGGAATTCCTTAAATATATGACTTGTAATCTTAGCATGAATCATGCCGGAGAAGAAATAAGAATAGGTGTAATAAGCCCATATTCAGCAGAAATTCAAGCCATTCAAAAAATTATACTCAGAGCGCTACTATTTTTGAAGGCATTGATGTGGTTTTTGGTTCAGCGCATGGCTTTCAAGGAGATCAATGTGATATTATAATCGCAGTTATAAATCCGCCAGCCAGTGGATTAAAACGAGCCGCAGATATGACGTTTGTCAACAATAAGAATATTCTAAATGTTGCCATTAGTCGAGCTTCAGATTACCTGTTTCTTCTTATTCCTGAAAAAGATTATGAGAACTTTGATAGTCTTTATGAAATCAAGAAAATTGGAAGAAAAATGACTACATTAGAGTGCTCATTTTCCACAAGTGATGATGTTGAGAAAATAATGTTTGGTGAGTCGCAATATATTGAGAGTAATACCTATGTAACTAGTCATAAAATGACAAATGTTTTTAATACACCGTTCACTAAGTATGAAATACGTATCAATGAAAATGCTATAGACGTACAGATAAATGATATCTAACTTAAATCTAATATTAAGATTTAAAGTTGGCACGGAGATAAGAAGTTATCGTATAAAGAAAAAGCAGTCATCCAAGTGGCTGACTGCTTTGCTGTAAAATGGTTAATCCGTTATTTTAAATTCATATTATTTATAATAGGTGTGAGTTTGAAGGGGAAAGTCTAGAGCACAACTTTTCTGCTAATTTTGCATGGACTAACGCATTATATATAATCACCCTATATAATGACAATACTATCGGCCGATGACGAAATGATTTTGTTGAAACCTCATATTCTGTTTATTAAGTAGAATGGATATGATGTTGTCACCGTCAGAAACGGCATTAATTTTCGCGATCTTATAGCGCCACAACATTTTGACATTATGATTCTTGACAAAATTATGTCAGTCCTATCGGGCTAATCTGTTGTCAGATGGTGAGGCTGTTGAAGGATTGGGGGTCGATTACCTGTCCGTCATAGAGGTTGATGATGCGGTCGGCATATCCGGCGTCGTGCTGGGAGTGGGTCACCATGATTATCGTGGCGCCCTCTTTGTGGAGTTCGCTGAGGAGGTTCATCACCTCTTTGCCATTTTTAGAGTCAAGGTTGCCGGTGGGTTCGTCGGCAAGGATGATCTTGGGATTGGGTATCACGGCTCGGGCTATGGCCACACGCTGTTGCTGACCTCCCGAAAGCTGGTTGGGGAAATGCTTGCGGCGATGTGAGATGGCCATGCGGTTCATCACATCTTCAATACGTTTTTTCCGTTCCTTGGCCGGTACGCCCATATAGAGCAGGGGCAGCTCGATGTTTTCATACACATTGAGCTCGTCGATGAGGTTGAAGCTCTGGAACACAAATCCTATCAGCCCTTTGCGGATGTCGGTGCGGTCGTTTTCCTTAAGGGTGGTGACATTCTTGCCGTTGAGAATATAGGTTCCTTCCGAGGGATTGTCGAGCAATCCCAGAATGTTGAGCAGAGTAGACTTGCCGCAGCCCGAGGGACCCATTACGGCTACAAACTCACCCGGCTTGATTTCGAGACTCACTTCGCGGAGCGCCCATGTCTCAACCTCCTCGGTGCGAAACACTTTCTTGATATTATCTAATTTTATCATAGTTCTTATAAAGTTATATTGTTTTGATTATTATTCTTTGGCGATGATTTTTGAGGAGTCAATACGCATTACCCGGTGGGTTTGCCAGCCGACGATAAGCGACACAAGCATAACCACTACGAGAACACCGAGTATTATCGCGCCGGCGGGGGAGAAATCATCTGCCGGTCCATAGTCGCTGATCAGTGTTTTCAATACCGAGTCACTGAAAATAACCGCTATGGGTGTCGCTATCAAAGCGGCAATTACCAATATCACGACATATACCTTGCCGAACATATTATAGATGTTCTTGCTTTTGGCTCCGTTGACCTTGCGGATGGCCACTTCTTTTCGGCGTGCGCGGGTATCGAGGGCAATGGTGCTGTAGATGCTCATAGCACATATTATCAGGCTCACGATGCCCAATATCACACCTCCGCTTCTGAACGATTCGACAATTATCGACTGAGGGCTTAAATTTTCGCGATAGTTGAGCACCATGTTATTGATGGAAAAAGGTTCCAACCGGTGAATGGTCTCGTTGACACTGTTGACAAGAGCTTTGCCGGCCCCGGGTTTGGGAATGAGAATATGGTCGTTGCGCTCGCTTATCCAGTCGGGATTTATGGCTATTATTGAGCCATGGCCTACTGAGCCTGCGTAATTTTTTGATCTTGTGCTAAATTCTGTGTTATATGGAATGTTTCTGATTATTCCGGCAATGGGAAGGGTATGATTTGCTATTCCTCCATAGATGGTCAAGGCGTTCTTATCAAGCACACCGACTTCGGAGAATAGTTTATACAGTCCTTCGCTCAATAAAATAGATCGGCTGCGGTCAACATTGTTGTCGAACCATTCCACCTCTACTCCGAGCAATGAAAGCGTTGCCGTATCAGTGGTCAGACAGGATTCGTAATTAGATCGGTCATTGATCTTTTCACTGATCTCCGGATTTTGTCTTATTTCCTCCACAGCGTAATATCCTCTGTCCCACATCACCATTCTGTCAAGGTCGGGAAGTCGCTTTATCTCTTCGAGCAATTGCTCGGGTTGCTTGGAATGTACCGGGCGCAAAAGGATACATTCTTTATATAAGCTGTCGTTTGGCGGCAGGTTAAAGTAGTCGAGCATTTGATCCACACCCTTGATGAGGATGAAGGTGACACATATAAACAAGAGGCATATCGTGGTCTGCACGCCCAGCATTACGTTGCGGAACAGGTGATTGCGGCTGCGGCGCATATTGGCGGCCAGTCCCTGCCCGGATCTGCATATCCGCAATAGGGTGATCCATGCTATCACACTGCAAATCACTAACAGCGCTGCTCCGATCACGAGAGTGCAACTCCACAATTGGTCAACGTAGAGATGTTCTATGATACTGCTGAGTTTTTCGGCTATGAATCCTTCTAAAAGCATACCCAGCCATAAGGCCAGAATCATCGACAGGCAAATCGTAATCGAAATTTCGGTGATAAGCAGGGTGAACAGACCGGTTTTGGTCGCACCGTTGACAATTCTGAGCGAAATCTCGCGTTTGCGTATCCAGAACAATTGTGTCTGTATGCGCAGAAATCCGATTATTGCGGCAAGGAGAATAAGTGAACCTATCAGATAGACCAACAATCGTATACCGATAAGAGTGTTAATTTCTAATTCTACGGCTACATTTCTCAACTCTGTGCCTATTATATCCAATGGCTTTACCCGCTCGTTGATTTCCTCGATAAGTTGGGATTCCGAGCTCCCTTCGCGGAGCACTATATAAAGCCTGGTGGAATAGATGTCGCTCATATCCTCATCTTCAATATTATCTCCGATCGCGTAAAAAATGCAATTGTTGTTAAGATAATATTCGGATAGCGGCACCTGCTCATAGACATCCACTATGGTGGCACTGTGGCCGTTGGTTATGCTGTTGGCCGGGCTATTAAGTACCGCTCCTATCGGATTTTTATCATTAAAAAGTCTTTTGGCAAAAGTTTGGCTGATTATAGCTTCACCGGCTTTGAGTTTCCGTATTTTCTCGCCGGTAACTGCAGAGCGTATGCCTGAATAATCGGGATATTCGGGATCGATGGCAATAGCGCCATATTGTCCGTTATAGACAGATGAATCGCTCAGCACAATCTCTCCCACAACTCCTAATTGAAGTCCGTTGGGCACAACGATTTTTTCGGCATGTTTCAAGCCGCCGTTTTCTTTCAGGGCGCGAAGCAGTTGGTTGTCGATCTTATACTCAAAGGTATTATTATAATGCGGATTATATATCGATAACGATACTTCATACGCTCTGTCAAAATATGGCTCGTCACAAATGGGTGGAAGCCTGAAATTGTTGAGAATGGAGTGGGTGAGCGACAGCGTTACGATGCCGATTGCGATACTCGCAACGCTCATGAGAGTCTGGATCTTGTAGTTCATCAGATTGCGTATGGCAACCTTGAGATTGTGGATTAACATGTTCATGCTTTCAGATTGGTTTAGTTGATTGTCATTTCGTCGACGTCTCCTATTTTGTCATAGCCCGAAAGAAGCACTTTATCGCCGGATTTGAGGCCGGATATTACCTCAAACTGCTTGGGATTCTGACGGCCAAGCTCTATGTCTACCTTGCGGAGAGTTTTTCCGTCAGATGAGAGACAATAGATCCAGCGGCCCGAAGTGGCCTGATAGAAATTTCCACGGGGAATCACGATAGCCTTTTCAGGCCGGGCAAGCTCGATCTGCACCCGGTAGCTTTTGCCGAGCCTGATATTCGAGGGCTTGTCGGCGTTGAAGAGAAGGTCGCAGCTGAAGTTGCGCTCTTTGACCTCGGGATAGACCCTGCTGATGCGCAGCGGATATTTGGTTTCCTGATAGGAGATATTGGCAGGGAGGCCGGTGGTGATGCGGTCGATATAATATTCCGATAATGAGACGTCAACCTTATATTCGGTCAGCACCTTTATCTCGCCTACACTTGCTCCGGTGCCGACAGGTTGACCCAGGCTGACATTGAGAGAACTCAGCTGACCTGATATGGGCGCCCGCACGATGAGGTTTTCGGTGCGTTTGGTTGAGCGGTCGAGCTTTCTTGATGAGGCCTCGCGGTTGGCGCGTATCATGTCGCGTTTTATCAGGTTAGCCACCGAGTCATGTTGAAGACTCTGCAGCTGGAGCTGTGCTTTCTTGCGCTGATAGTCATAGTCCTCGTCGAGCACATCAAGCTCGGCTTTGCTCTTGATGCCCATCTGATATTCCTCGCGGCTCTGTTTCAGAGATTTGTCGAGTGATGAGATCTGATGTTGAGCGTCGAGCACCTGCTGACGCAGGGTTATGGACCTTTGTTCCATCGCTATTTCCTGTTCCTGATAGTCGCGCTGGCGGTTTTGCCATTCGATCTGTTCATCCTCTATGGTGCGGAGGAGTTCGGGATTGGAGAGAATCAGAATGGTGTCGCCGGCATTGAGCATTTCTCCCTCCTCGGCCACTATACGCTCCACAAATCCGCTTTCCATAGCGTTGATCTGGATAGTGCGTATGGGGTGAATGATTCCCTCAACGTCGACATATTCCATAAACGGGGCTTCGGTCACCTCACCTATGGTATAGTCGTTGTCATCAATATTAAGATGACGGGGCGAGAATGCCAACCGCAACACATAGACAATCAAGGCGAGTATTGCTACTCCCGTTATGATATATGAGAGGTGGCGCACATACCACGGTTTCTTCTTGAGTTGAATATCCATATCAGTCTAAGGGCAATTGTTCGGTTAAAGCGGTGTTGGTTTCAAAGTCGTAGGCCGTGAGGCTGCGGAGGGTGTAGTAGAGACTCCAGTAGGTGCGGAGACTGCTGATAAATCCACGGGTGGCGGAGTTTTTTTCATTGACAGCCGACATGAGGTCGAGGATGCCGATACGGTCCATCACATAGAGGCGCATGGCCACGGAATGGCGCTGTGTCGATCTGCGGGCGGTGAGAGAGGCGATATGCACTTTGCGATGCTGGGTGTTGAACTGAGCCACCAGTTTCCTCACGTTTTGGGTGAAGTCGTTGATTCCCTGTTCGGCCTGGGTTCGTGCGAGTGCGAGTTGGGAGGCGGCGACCTTCACCTTACCCCGGCGGCGACCCCAGTCGAGGATCGGGAGCGACAGCGAAACGCTGGCATATTCCTGATGCATGAGGTTGCGGTAGGAGCTGCCGATATCGACACCCGTTTGCGAGAGTCCGAACTGAACATAGAGATCGGCTTTGAGGCGTGCGTTGGCTTTGGCATAGGAGAGGTTGCTTTCGCCTTCCTTCACAATGCGGTTGTAGTATTCCGGTTCGGGACTGTTGTTGAAAGCCAGCTCCATAGCCTCATTTAGGGGCACTTCAAATTTCGGAACGCTGTCGGGTATGATGAGTCTCAGATCACCCCCATCTTCCATGCCGAGAAAGGAGCGGAAACTCTGCATAACCTCTTTGAGGTTGTTTTCCGCGTCCATCACGTTGGTCTCTTCGTTAAGACGGTTGATTTCGAGCTGGAGCATTTCATTTTCGGTGATTGTGCCGATCGAATAGCGCCCCTGCGCCATTCTGAAAAGCGTATCGGCCGACGCATAATTCTGGCGCGCCATCTCGAGTTCGGTCTGAGCCGCGGCCAGGGAGAAGAAATGATTGCAGGTAGTGGCTGAAATAAGCTCGATAGTCTCGGCATAATTTTTCTTAGCCTCGCGATAGCGTATCGGTTCAATTTTCTTATCCGAATTCAGGGAGTTATATCCGAAAAGGCTCTGTTCGTAACCCGCTATGAGAGGCTGGCTGCTGTAGGCGGTCGAGCGGTTCTGAAACTCATCGAGGCGGGTGAGCGAGCTTTTGATGAAAAAGCTGCCGCCGGTAAGGCTTACATTCTGATTGATTTTCAATGTGAGATCGGCGCCAAACTGATCCTGCTGCAGAAACAGAGCCGTGCCGTCTGACTGGGTTATCTTGTTGAGCTGTTTGTTGATGTAGGGGGCTGAGGATAAAGTTACCGAGGGAAGATAGTTGGCCTTGAAGTAGCGGTAGTTCCAATAGGCGGAGAGAAAGTTGTTGCGCGCGCTCTGGGCCGACGGTGACTGCCGGCGGGCAATTGAGATGGCGTCGGGGAGACTCAGCACCAGAGTGTCGGTGTCGGCGCCCTTCATGCTCAGGCCGGCAGTGCATATCAGCAGAATGAAAATTATTCTCTTCATAGATGAGTTTGAAATCATGCTGCAAAAGTAGTTTCGACCAACCGATTGGCAATGGAATTTATATGGTGCTGATGCTGTTTGGATGAAAATCATACACATCACTGTATGAAAATCATACACTTTCCCCTGCGGCGGTTTTTGATAGGGAATTTTAAGAGTGTTGAGAAGAAAAAATGCCTATCTTTGCAATATGATTAAGGTTTATAAATCAAAGGTCGCAAAGTGGTATATATGGTTTTGCATAGGCATGACCATTGCTTTCATAGGGTCAATTTACCTGTGTTATATGTCGACATGGGTTCTCCTGATTGATATTACATTTGTGGGGATTTGTTTATTTATGATGTATGACATGCTTTTGCACACAGATTATACCGTGATCGGCGACAAACTGCATATCAGATGCGGTTTCCTATTCCGGATGGATTTACCAATATCCAAAATCAGCGAGATAACTCATAAATCCACGATACTTTCTTCTCCGGCATTATCTGCAAAACGAATCGGGTTGAAGTATGGAAAAACGAATTGGGTTTATGTCTCCCCTTTATATCAGGAGGAATTTATATCAACATTAAGATCTATAAACCCTGAGATAAAAATTAGTTAGAGCCTATCTGACGACGAAGAGTCTTATGAAATCGAACTACGGCACAATACTCGTTGTTGATGATAATCCGGCGATACTGACGGCGGTGAAGATATGTCTCGGCAATATGTTTGAGCGTATCCTCACCCTCACGTCGCCCGATAGCCTGCTGATGACGCTTCAGCAGGAACATGTCGACGTGATTTTGCTCGACATGAATTTCTCGCACGGTATTAACTCGGGTCAGGACGGCCTGTTGTGGCTGTCGGCTATCCACAAGCGCCACCCCGACATTCCGGTGGTGCTGATCACTGCCTATGCCGATGTGAAACTTGCCGTAAGGGGATTGAAGAACGGCGCCACTGATTTTATCGCCAAACCGTGGGATAATGACGAGCTGATAAGGGTGCTGAAAGACTCTATCGATAAGGCGAAAGAGGTGGTGCCCCTTCATGAGATTGAGAAACAACATGTTAAAAAGGTTGTTGACAAATGTCACGGCAACATGAGCAAGGCGGCTGAACTGCTCGGCATAACACGTCAGACCCTTTATCGCAAATATCAGCAATGATTATCCTTATAGTAGCCGTTGCGGTAGTTGTTGTGGTCGGTGTGGCGGTTTATAGGCGGCAGCGTGTGCTTAAAGACAGGGCGATGCTGATGCGCGATGCCATTCGTCACCGTGACTTTTCGTTTCGCCTCCCTACAAAGGGATTGCTTTTCGGCGAGCGCGCACTGCAGGAGGCGCTCAACGATATGGGTGAGTGTATCGAGAAACTCGTGGCGCATAACGAAGTGGAATCGTGGCAACGTCTCACACGGGTGTTGACCCATGAGATCATGAATGCCACAACTCCTATCAAAAGTATCAGTCAGGCCTATCTCTCCAATCCCGGCATCAAGGATTCTCCCTATGAAGAGGGGATTCGTGCCATACTCGACACTACCACCGGATTGGCATCGTTTGTTGACAGCTATCGCAAGATGACCCAATTACAGGAACCGGTGCTTGAGAAGATTAATGTGCCGGAGTTCTGCAACAGCCTCGCCTGTCTCTATCCCGATATGAAATGGAACATCGAGGTGCCGGCTGATCTGCAACTCACCGGCGACGCCGTGCTGCTGCGTCAGGTTTTCATCAACTTGGTGAAAAACGCTGCCGAAGCCTCGGCTCATGCGATAGGTATAAAATATGTCGAGCCGGCTGAAACGAGGTCAACCGACGCTCTATCATTCGGTAAGCTGCTGATAAGTAACGACGGCCATGTGATTCCCGATGAGGTGGCCCGCGAGATTTTCATTCCGTTTTTCACCACCAAGAGCAACGGGTCGGGAATAGGTCTCTCGCTCTCGCGCCAGATTTTGTTGAAACAGGGAATGATTCTGAGCCTTGCCCCATATCCTCTACGGGGCTATAACACCACATTCGTTCTTGAAAAAGAAATCGTATGACCCGTAGAATAGCCTGTAGGCATGTTAATCATGCGAGGGCTCGGAGGCGGCGGAGGGATTTATGAAGTTGATTATACGGTTGTCGGGATTGATAGGGGTAACATCGTCGAGCAGAAGCGAGTCAACCATGTGGAGGGTGCCTTGCTTGTATTTTTGGAAATGGTCGGATGAGATGTGACTTTTATAAGCCTCCTGACTTGCGTAGGTTTCAAGTATCGTGATGTTACAAGGATTATCCTTGTCGGCCACCGCATACATGGTCAATACTCCCGGTTCTGTCTCCAGAGATATGGTTCCTACTTCAACGGCATATTTCATATACTCGTCGAGATAGTCGGGATTGACCTGAATTTTCGACAGGCGAACTATACCGTCGGCCTGCATAGGTTGCTTATCACACATATTGCTTTCCGTTGAATGGCTGTCGCCACATCCGCCGAGAAGAATCAGCGCTGCGGCGACAGCCAAGAGTATCTTATGCCCAGCGATTCTATGATCGCCAGTTTGTTTCCAGAACCATACTCAACAACAATATCCTGTCGAGATTCGAGAGTCTCCTTTCGGAGTATTTTGAGAGCGAAAAGCAACTGACAGCAGGAGTGCCTACTGTCGGTTACTGTGCGGAACAACTCTGTATGTCAGCCAGCTATCTCAGCGACATAATAAAACGCACAACCGGAGATACTGCCAATCAGTATATTAAAAAACATCTCATAAGGTTGGCTAAAAACAGACTTGTTTCGGGGATGAATTCATCGGAGGTCGCCTATTCGCTGGGCTTTAGTTATCCTCAGCATTTTTCGCGCACATTCCGACGCGTCACGGGTGAGACACCGACCGAATATTGCGAAAAACGCCTAAAGGATAAATAAGTATGTTAAGAAGCGGGTCGGTTATTGGATAAAAAAAGGATATTTTCTATGTGGTTTATTGCGTGAGGAACACTCTCCAGCCTCCATC
>JAIDXU010000013.1 GCA_029058455.1 Paramuribaculum sp. | reverse complement strand
ATCTACGGTACCAGAGCATTTAAAACAACCGAAATTAAGACAGGCGAGTTCATTCCTTTAGTATTATTCGGTTCATACTGGTTAGACAAGGAATTTAGTATATTCCGTTTCTGCGGCGAAAATGAACTTTCAGCCGACCTGTCGGACTATCTCACAAAAAGCGTTCCTTACTTCTATATAATAGGTGTTCAGATAGAGCCTTCTTCAAAGAATTAATAAAGACAAAAACTTAAGCTATGGCTAATTTCTATACCGACAATCCCGATCTTAAACATCATCTCTCCCATCCTTTGATGGAAAAGATCGTTGCTCTCAAAGAGCGCAATTATTCAGACGCTGAAAAATTTGATTACGCCCCCCTCAACTATGACGACGCCATGGACTCATACGACAAGGTGCTCGAAGTAGTGGGTGAAATCTGCGGCACAACCATCAACGATAATGCCGAGGAGGTTGACCACCAGGGTCCCCGCGTGGAAAACGGTCGTGTTATCTATGCCGACGGAACCCAGCGCAACCTTGACCTCTGCCGCAAAGCAGGTCTCATGGGCATGTCAATGCCCCGTCGCCTCGGCGGTCTCAACTTCCCCATCACTCCCTATATCATGGCTGCCGACATCGTGAGCCGCGCCGATACAGGATTTGAAAACCTCTGGGGTCTTCAGGACTGTGCCGAAACCATCTATGAATTTGCCAACGAGGAGCAGAAACAGAAATATATTCCCCGCGTATGTGAAGGTGAAACCATGTCGATGGACCTCACCGAGCCCGACGCCGGCTCCGACCTTCAGAGCGTAATGCTCAAAGCCACCGAACAGCCCGACGGCACATGGCGTCTCAACGGAGTGAAACGCTTTATCACCAATGGTGACAGCGATATTCACCTCGTTCTCGCCCGTTCGGAAGAGGGCACAAAAGATGGCCGCGGTCTCTCAATGTTCATCTACGACAAGAACGACGGCGGTGTTACCGTGCGCCGCATTGAGAACAAAATGGGTATCAAAGGTTCACCCACCTGCGAACTCGTTTATAAAAACGCCAAGGCAGAGCTTTGCGGCTCACGTCGTCTCGGCCTCATCAAATATGTGATGGCTCTTATGAACGGTGCCCGTCTCGGTATCGCCGCCCAGAGCGTAGGCGTAAGCGAAAAAGCCTATCGCGAAGCTCTTGCATACGCCCGCGAGCGCAAACAGTTTGGCAAAGCTATCATCGAGTTCCCCGCAGTCTACGAAATGCTCGCCGTGATGAAAGCCAAACTCGACGCCTCACGCACCCTGCTCTATGAAACTGCCCGCTTTGTAGACGTCTATAAAATCTATGAGGATATCGCCAAAGAGCGCACCCTCACTCCCGACGAACGCGCCGAAATGAAGCGTTATTCCAAACTCGCCGACGCCTGCACTCCCCTTATCAAAGGCATGGGTTCGGAATACTGCAACCAGAACGCCTACGACTGTATCCAGATTCATGGCGGCTCAGGCTTCATGAAAGATTACGCCTGCGAGCGTCTCTACCGCGACGCACGTATCACCTCTATCTATGAGGGTACCACCCAGCTTCAGGTTGTGGCTGCTATCCGCCACGTCACCACCGGCACCTACCTCAACCTCATGCGCAGCTATGAAGCTTCTGAAATCAAAGACGAGTTCAAGCCCACGCGCGAGGTGCTCATCGACCTCACTTCGAAATATGAGGCAGCAGTTGCCAAAGTAACCTCGACCAAAGATCAGGAATATGGTGACTTCATGGCCCGTCGCCTTGTAGAAATGGCCGGCAATATCATCATGGCCTACCTCCTCATGCTCGACGCCAACCGCAACGACTCATTCAAACGTTCAGCCGAGGTTTATCTCAACATCGCCCGTGCCGAGGTTAACAAACACGCTGCGTTTATCGCCTCTCTCGAACCCTCTGAAGTGGCCGAGTATCGCGCTGAGTAAATCTTTTGCGGCTGAAAATTTGCCTGATTAAATAATAATCAGTAAATTTGCAGCTCGAAAAGCCCGAAATAAACAATTCAAACATATACGGTAATGAAAAGAACATTTCAACCTTCTAACAGAAAGAGAGTTAACAAACACGGTTTCCGTGAAAGAATGTCCACTCCCGATGGCCGCAAGGTTCTTGCTCGTCGTCGCGCCAAAGGCCGCAAACGTCTCACCGTGAGCGATTCTATCGCCGGCAAATAATCTCTGATTATTGAGCCTTAGCGCTCTCTTTTCAACTTGAAACCCACTTGAGGCTGTGTCGTAGTTTTTACGGCGCAGCCTCTTTTTATCCCGATTACATTACTCTTTCCGAAGTGGTGCTA
>JAIDXU010000129.1 GCA_029058455.1 Paramuribaculum sp. | reverse complement strand
CGTGCCCGATTTTTGGGAGCACCCCAAGGAGGCGCAGGTGCAGATGAAGAAAATCAAGGATCTTCAGGCCTGGATCGTGGGCTATGAGGAGGTGGAGAAAGCGGTTGAGGAACTTTCGCTCGCCTTTGATTTCATCAAGGAGGGACTTGTGGAGGAAGCTGAGTTGGATGCCCTCTATGCCGACGCGATGGCTAAAATCGAAAATCTTGAACTGCGCAACATGCTGCGCCGCGAGGAGGATAAGATGGGTGTGGTATTGAAAATCAATTCGGGTGCCGGCGGTACCGAAAGCCAGGATTGGGCGTCAATGCTCATGCGCATGTATCTGAGATGGTGTGAAAGTCACGGCTACAAGACTTCGATGGCCAACTTGCTCGAAGGCGATGAGGCCGGTATCAAGAGCTGCACCATCAATGTGGAGGGCGATTTTGCCTACGGTTATCTCAAGAGCGAGAACGGTGTTCACCGTCTGGTGAGGGTGTCGCCCTATAATGCACAGGGCAAGCGAATGACCTCGTTTGCTTCGGTGTTTGTAACTCCGCTTGTCGATGATACCATCGAGGTGAAAGTCGAACCCGCTCTGTTGTCATGGGATACTTTCCGCTCGGGTGGCGCCGGCGGTCAGAACGTAAATAAGGTGGAGTCGGGTGTGCGTCTCCGTTATCAGTTTACCGACCCCTATACCGGTGAGAAAGAGGAGATTCTGATTGAAAACACCGAGACCCGCGACCAGCCTAAGAATAAGGAAAACGCCATGAGACAGCTGCGCTCAATACTCTATGACAAGGAGTTGCGCCACCGCATGGAGGAGCAGGCCAAGATCGAAGCCGGCAAGATGAAGATTGAATGGGGTTCGCAGATAAGGTCGTATGTGTTTGACGACCGTCGTGTGAAAGACCACCGCACCGGCTATCAGACCAGCGATGTCAACGGAGTGATGGACGGTGATCTCGACGGATTTATCAAGGCGTTCCTCATGGAATTTTCAGAGAAGTCAGAGGAATAAACCAAGATCGGAAATTATGAACAGGCTTTTAGCGGCACTTGTAATGATAGTGTCGGTCTTTGGTGTGACGGCCCGCGAAATCACCGTCATGCAATTTAACGTTTGGCAGGAAGGCACATCTGTTGAGGGAGGCTTTGAAGCTATGGCCGACGAGATAGCGGCTCTCAGCCCTGACATTGTTATGCTCAGCGAGGTGCGCAACTATCACGGCACGCGCTTCTGTGACCGCATTGTCAAAGCTTTGGCCGATAGGGGAGTGACCTATCATTCATTTTACAGCTATGATACCGGTTTGCTGAGCCGCACGGAGATTACCGACTCGGTAACAATATTTCCGTGTGTCGATGACCACGGCTCGGTTTATAAACTCATTACCGAAATCGACGGCAACCGCGTGGCGGCCTATACCGCTCATCTCGATTATCTCAATGACACCTATTATGAGGTGAGGGGATATGATGGAAATTCATGGAAAGAGATGGAGCCTGTGACAGATGTTGCAGAGCTGACGCGCCGCAATCTGCTTTCCCGTCGCGACGAGGGGGCACAAGTTATTGTGGCCGATGTGGCTCTTGAAAAGGAAAAGGGAAGTCTGATATTTCTTGGCGGCGACCTCAACGAGCCTTCCGGACTCGACTGGACCGAGGCAACGGCTCAGACTGCCGACCACCATGGAGTGGTGATCGACTGGCCGTCGGTGAAGATTCTCCGCGAGGGAGGTCTGGTGGATGCCTATCGTGCCGTTTATCCCGACCCTGTGACTCATCCCGGTTATACCTATCCCTCATCTAATCCTGCAGTGGGCGTCAACCGTTTGTCATGGGCCATGAAAGCTGACGAAAGAGATCGAATTGATTATCTGTTCTATGTTCCCGATTCCAGACTTGAAATCGAAGCCGCATGGATAGCGGGACCTCAGGATGATATTATAAAAGGTGAGCGCGTGGCTACCGAATGGGGACAGCGCGACATAACTCCACCCCTCGGTATCTGGCCCAGCGACCACCGTGCCGTTATGGCGCGTTTCCGCCTAAAATAAAAACAGGTCTGCTATGAGTAGGATGATTGATTCTGAAAGTGCCGATTCAGCCGAGCTAAGTGCCGGAGACGATATTTCCGACAGTAGAAATCGGTCCTCGCGCCCTACAAGTTCCGGAGCATTGAAAATCGATATGCTCAACGGAGGTCTGTGGGGCAAGATAATCATTTTTGCCCTCCCTCTGATTGCCAGCGGAGTATTGCAGCAATCGTTCAGCAGCGTCGATGTGGCTGTTGTGGGTCGTTGGTGCGGTGACGCGGCATTGGCCGCTGTGGGCAGTAACGGGCCGCTGATTTCGCTTATTCTCAATCTTTTTATGGGCATAAGCGTCGGCGCCAATGTTATTATCAGCCACTATATAGGTAGCGGTGATGAAAAGGGAATAGCCCGCAGTGTCGAAACCACTCTTATGGTCGCCATCGTGACCGGAGTGGCGGTTGCTTTGCTCGGCGTGTTTATTTCCCCTCTGCTGCTTGTGTGGATCAGCACGCCTGAAGCGGTGCTTGCCCCGGCCACGCTCTATCTAAGGATTTTTTTCTGCGGAGTGCCGTTTCTGATGTTATATAACTTCGGTAGCGCGGTGCTGAGAAGCATGGGCGATACCCGCCGTCCTTTCTATGTGCTTGCTGTGTCGGGCGTAATCAATGTGGGCCTTAATCTTCTTACCGTGATAGTGTTTGATATGAATGTCGCGGGCGTAGGTATCGCAACGGTTGTGTCGGAGGCTGTGAGCGGTATCTGGATTCTCAACATGATACGTCGCGAGAAAGCTCCTTTCGGAGTGAAGCTCCGCAAGATGCGTGTATATGGCCGTGAACTTAGCCGTATGCTGCGCATAGGTCTCCCCGCCGGTCTGCAAGGCATGGTGTTTGCCCTGAGCAATACTCTCATCACAGGCAATATCAACCTTTTCGGAGCGGAGGCGAGTGCGGGAAGCGGTGCCGCCCTGACCTATGAATATTATTGCTATTTTGTGATAGTGGCGTTTGTTCAGGCAGGTGTGGCCTTTACCGGAGCCAACTATGGCGCGGGTAGGATAGACCGTTGCAAGAAGGTGTTTAAGGTGTGTATGACAATGAGCGTTGTGGGATGTATGCTGCTCAATCTTCTCATAGTGTGGCAGAAAGAATTTGCCATAGGCATTTTTACCCAAAGCCCCGAAGTCATGGCCTTTGCCTATATGCGTCTCACGGGAGTGCTGATGCTTCAATGGATGGCAAGCAGCTATGAGATTTCGGGCGCGTGTATGCGAGGCCTTGGCTATTCTATGACACCCACGGTACTTACTATCTTGGGAACATGTGTGCTGCGTGTGGTGTGGGTCACCACCGTAACCGCCAATGCCACCGATTTCAGTCTTCTAATGCTGGTTTATCCTGTAACATGGATTATAACAGGCACAAGCGTTCTCGTGGCCTATATGATTGTTACCCGCCGTGCCTACCGCAAAATCCATTTGGCCAGTTAAAATAAATAGTGTAACTTTGTGGAATTAATTTCCTTAAACCCATAACCGATGAAAAAATCAACATTGATTCTTCCTGCAGTGGTAGCCGGCGGTGTTGCCGTTACTGCGGGCACAATGCTCAATTCGTGCGGCACCAGCGCCAAGGCCGAGAAAACCGAGCGTGAGCCTATGAATATTGTCTATATCATGACCGACGACCATACCGCTCAGATGATGTCGGCTTATGATACACGCCATATCGAGACCCCTAATCTCGACCGTATAGCCAACGATGGTGTGAAATTCACCAACAGCTATGTCGCTAACAGTCTCAGCGGTCCTTCGCGTGCCTGTATGCTCACCGGCAAACACAGCCACAAGAACGGGTTTACCGACAACACCAACTGTGTGTTTGACGCTTCTCAGCCTATTTTCCCGAAATATCTCGGTGAGGCTGGCTATGAAACCGCTATTTTCGGTAAGTGGCACCTCGAATCTCTCCCCCAGGGATTCGGCACATGGGAAATCGTACCGGGTCAGGGCGATTACTACAATCCCCGTTTCATAGAGATGAACGGCGATACTATCGTAGAGCAGGGTTATCTCACCAACATCATCACCGACAAGTCGCTCGACTGGCTCGAAAACAAGCGTGACAAAAACAAACCTTTCTGTCTGTTGATTCACCACAAAGCCATTCACCGCAACTGGCTTCCCGATACCGCCGACCTCGCTCTCTATGAGGATAAGGTGTTTGAGCTTCCCGAAACTTTCTATGATGATTATGAGGGTCGCGAGGCCGCCGGTCTTACCGAAATGCGTATTTTCGATGATCTCGACCTTATCTATGACCTGAAGATGGATAGCCCCGATTCGACATCACGCCTCAAGCAGACCTACCTTGATTATGTGGGCAGAATGAATCCTGACGAAAGAGCCAAGTTTGAAGCTTTCTATCAGCCTATCCGTGACGACTTCTTCAGCCGCAAACTCGAAGGCAAGGAGCTCGCCGAATGGAAATATCAGCGCTATATGAGAGACTATGCCAAGGTAGTAAAGAGCCTTGACGACAATGTGGGCCGCGTGCTTGACTATCTCGACAAAAACGGTCTGCTCGACAACACTCTGGTGGTCTACACTTCCGATCAGGGCTTCTATATGGGTGAGCACGGATGGTTTGACAAACGATTCATGTATGAGGAAAGCCTCAACACTCCGCTGGTGATGATGCTTCCCAAAGGCATGGACCGCAAGGGCGAAATCACCGAGCCTGTGCAGAACATCGACTATGCTCCCACATTCCTCGAACTCGCCGGTGTGAAAGTTCCCGCTGATATGCAGGGCAAGAGCTTCGCTCCGCTGCTCAGAGGCGATAAGGTGGAAGGTGAATGGCGCCCCGACGGTATATACTATCACTTCTATGAATATCCCGGCGAACATTGTGTGAGACGTCACTATGGCGTGAGAGATGATCGCTATAAGCTCATGCACTTCTATAACGATATAGACCAGTGGGAGCTCTATGATCTTCAGAATGATCCTAACGAGCTTAATAATCTCTACGGAAAGCCCGGATATGAAGAGGTAACCAAAACCATGATGGGTAAGCTCAAACGTCTTCAGGAGCAGTATGACGATCCCATCCGCGAGAAATATCCGATAAAAGACTAAAATTCATAAATGAAAAGACAAATGCTTGTGGCCATAGCCGGACTGCTTATGCAGTTCGGCTTGGCGGCACAGGATCAGGAAGTGAGGCGAGGGTTGCTTGTGCCTTATGCCGAGGATCGGTTCAGAGATATGGCCGGTCTGAGATATGAGCAAAGTCCCTTTTATCGTTCTATTACGGCGCACGGCGACACTGCGTCGTTTGTCATGCCACGTGAGTGGGCAGGTAAACGCATAGTGTTGGCTATCGACAGCCGCCCCAATACAGTTTATTCGCCTAAGGTGAAGCTCAACGGCCATCTGCTTACCGATAACAATGCGGGTGCAATATGCCAGTGGGATATAACTTCACTGCTCAACGAAAATACACCTCCTCCAAAACCCGCGCGCAACAGCCGCGCGCGTAAGGCCGCGGTCTCTACGGCTCCCAAAGATTCGCTCAACCGAATTGTGCTGAGCGGATTGGGAGCAGGTCGCCACTACATTTATCTTTACGCTACCCCTAAAAGGGTATGGGTCAACGATTATACCGTGACCACCTCGGTGACTTCAAACGGTGATAAGCCGGTGGGAGTCTTTAATCTCGATATAAGTCTCGGCGGAATTACCGGCAAACGCGGGGATATCGCGGTGGAATATATGCTGTTTGACGATACCCGACATCAGGTTGCCGCCGGCCGCGCCGATGCGGCTCCACGGATGAAATTCCGCGCGGATATTCCCGGTATTAAGATATGGACTCCGCGACATCCTCACCGTTATATGGTGGCTATCATATTGCGCGACGATAAGACCGGCAAACATATCCTGACTGTGGGCTGTCCGCTGAGATTCACAGAAGATCCTCAGACCGAACGTAGCGCTTCGCCCGTTATGGCAATGAATCCGGGAGGCATTGAGCGTACCGTGATAGTCGACTCGCTGCCCGTCACTCCCGATGGGAGAAACGCATTGCTCAAATTGCTGCGGCGTACGGGCGCCGAGCGTGTCGCTACCCAATTATGGGAAGGCCGGCTGTGGAGCGACCTTGCCGAAGCTAACGGAATCAATGTCACCGAAACCGACCGACTTGACATTACTGCTGCCAATGCCGCGCCTCATCTTAGCGATACTCCCGATGGATGGAGTTTGCTGACCCGCAAATTGCGGCGTGTGGTTACCGAGCCGGGCGATACTCTTCCGCTATCGATCAATGCCGTGTCGGCTCAAAACGGTGTGGGCCTTGACGCTTATACTCTCGAATGGGAGCTGATAAGTCCGGAGGGTACGCGTGTGGCTACCGACAAGGGTGTCGTTACCGCCGGCGCGCCGGGCGAGAGTCAGCAGATTGTGTTGACCGACCGCCGTTTGTCGAAGCTGCTTCCCGCAGCTGCTTCCGAGGGTTTTCTCAATCTCACATGGCGCTCGGCCGATGAGGCGAGCGGAGTTGAGCCGGGCACTGTGGTTGCCGTTGAGCAGATGGTGTTGCCTAAAAAGGCGATTGTGCGGGGCAAGGATGTGCGTCTCGAGAAACTTAAAGGTACGAAAAAAGGAAACACAGAAACCTGGAAGGCCAAGAATGTGGAGTTTAGCGTTGATCTCGGGCATGGATTTGTGACTTCGCTGATAATGGATGGTCGGCAACTGATCTCCGCTCCTATTCTGCCAATGCCTGCCGACTATATGCCCAAACTCGGCTATACCAACGGAAAATCGACCTACGATAAGAAGACTCGCGAACTCACAGTGGAATGTGATGTGAGAAATACCGACGGTACACCTCTGGGCCATGCCGTGACAATACTGTCGGTTACCAATCGTGGAGAGCTGAATATCAGCTCCCGATTTCTCGGTCAGATAACCGCTATGGCCGGAGTGCTGAAGTTTACGCTTCTTCCTATGGGCAACGGTGATATAATATATCTCGGTCGCGGTCCCGCCAATACCGGTCAGGAGGATATACTGTCTGATCCCGATACTCCCCGCGCCCGAATAGGTCTCAACCTCGGAAACGCTTATCGCTCGGGCTATGAACTTCATGCCGACACAAGATATGTGGTTGTCGGCGGTTTGCTGCGTATTGATTCGTCGTCACCTTTCGATTTTGATGTGATGCCTCAAGACAACGACCAGATAATGAAGCTCAGTGTGGCCCCCGAGGGTACTCAATATAGGTTAAAGATGTTTTAAACCGCCACGATTCACTCCGTGAGGTTTTGCCCTCCGCAAAATAATATGTAATTTTGCCGACATAACTAAATTATACCAATCATTCAACAGCAAGGATTTCACACATTAGGAATGAAAAGATATAATCTGATCAACAACATTCTGGGATGGGTGTGTTTTGCGATAGCCGCAGTCACCTATCTGCTCACCGTTGAGCCTACAGCCAGTTTCTGGGATTGTCCCGAGTTTATTCTACAAGGTTTCAAACTCGAAGTGGGTCACCCGCCGGGCAACCCTGTGTTTATGCTCGCGGCAAGATTCTTTATCAATTTTGTGGGTGGCGACGTGACAAAAGTTGCGCTTGCCGTCAACTGCATGTCGGCATTGCTGAGTGCGGGCACTATCCTCCTGCTGTTCTGGACCATTACTCACCTTGTTCGCAGGCTTATAATTTCAGATAACGATAAGGAGGTCAGCCTCACAAAGATAATCGTTACGATGGGTGCCGGTCTCTGCGGCGCTCTCGCCTATACATGGAGCGATACATTCTGGTTTTCGGCTGTCGAGGGTGAGGTTTATGCCTTCTCCTCGTTCTGCACCGCGCTCGTGTTCTGGCTTATCCTGAAATGGGAAAACCGTGCCGACCAACCCCACAGCGACAAATATCTCGTGCTGATAGCCTATGTGATCGGTATTTCGATTGCCGTTCACCTGCTTAACCTGCTCTGTATTCCCGCAATTGTGCTTGTGGTTTACTATAAGAAGTGGGCCAACCCCACCGGTAAAGGCTCGCTGATAGCGCTTTTGGTGTCGTTTGTGATAGTTGCGGCAATATTATATGGTCTCGTGCCCGGCTTTATCGAGATGGCTCAGTATGCCGAATTGCTCTTTGTCAACGTGTTCGGCATGAGTTACAACATGGGTACTCTGATTTATGCCATTCTGCTTCTCGCCTCCTTTGTGTGGGCAATCTATGAGCTCTACGCGCGCCGTTCGCCCGGCATGGTGAGAATCTCCTATGCCGTGATGGTGGTTATGTCGGGCATTCTGCTCATCGGCTCGTCATGGTGGCTCCCTCTGCTGCTTTTTGTGGCTCTGTGTGCTTATCTGTGGGGTGCTAAGAAACTTAATGTCAGAGTGCTTACTATATGCGCAATCAGCATTTTCGTGATTTTCATAGGCTATTCGAGCTACGCGCTTCTGTTGATTAGAAGTAGCTCGGCCACTCCGATGAATCAGAATTCACCTGACAATGTGTTTGCCCTCAGCTCATACCTCAACCGTGAGCAATATGGCGAGACTCCGCTGATCTATGGCAAGACAATAAATTCTCAGCCTGTTTACATGCAGGATTATTCGGGCCGCACACCTATCTATGATGAGGGCCCGGCGCTCTATGCCAAGAAGGTGAAATCTTCGCCCGAAGAGCCTGACGAGTATGTTATGACAGGCCATAAGAAGCAATATAAGATGACTCCCGAGCTGAATATGCTCTTCCCCCGCATACACAGTTCGGCTGACCGTCATCCCGAGTTTTACCGTGATTGGATCGGTTTTCAGGGAGAGCCGGTATTGTCGACAACCACAGTCGACGGTTCGGGCAATTCTATCGAGCAAAGATACCTCAATAAGCCTACTATGGCCGAGAACCTGAGATTCTTCCTCGTTTATCAGCTCAACCACATGTATTGGAGATATTTCATGTGGAACTTCGCCGGCCGTCAGAATGATATTCAGGGTAACGGCGAGGTGAATCAAGGTAACTGGATAAGCGGAATACCGTTTATCGACAATCCCCGTCTGGGTGATCAGAGCCTTCTTCCTTATGACGAGGGCGAGGGAAACAAGGGTCACAATGTGTTCTATATGCTCCCTCTCCTGCTCGGCCTGATAGGTCTCGGTTGGCAGGCATTTACCTCAAAGCGCGGCATAGAGCAGTTTTGGGTTGTGTTCTTCCTCTTCTTTATGACCGGTATTGCCATTGTGCTCTACCTCAACCAGACACCCGGTCAGCCTCGTGAGCGTGACTATGCGTTTGCCGGCTCGTTCTATGCCTTTACCATCTGGATCGGTATGGGCGTACCTGCTCTGTGGCGTTTGCTTTGCAAGGCTCTTAAAAAGGATAAATCTTCTGTAAAGACTGAGGAATCAGGCAAGCCTGTTATGGCAATGGCCGTTATCGCCGCTCTGATCGGTCTCGCAGTGCCTTTGCAGATGGTTTCGCAGACATGGGACGATCATGACCGCTCAGGTCGTTATACCACGCGCGACTTCGGATTCAACTATCTCAACTCGCTCGACGAAAACGCCATTATCTTTACCAACGGCGACAACGATACCTTCCCGCTCTGGTATGCACAGGAGGTTGAGGGTGAGCGCACCGACGTGAAAGTTGTGAACCTCAGCTATCTCACCACCGACTGGTATGTTAACCAGATTATCCGTCCCACATATAATTCTCCCGCTATCGACATTCAGGGTAAGCCCGAGGCTTACGCCTACGACAAGATGCAGTATAATTACTTCATCCAGCCCGATACTACACCTGTCAATGCTATCAACTCCCTGCACGATCTCTATAGCTCCGAAAGCTATCATCCCGCTTATGGAGTAAATGTGATGAATTATCCCGTGGTCTATATTCCTGTCGATACCGCCGCCATGATCAGGGCAGGGCGTTTAACTCCCGATGAGGCTCGCGCAGCCGAGTCTTATATCATCACTGATCTCAGCAAAGACGGCAATGCGTCGGGTGCCACTCTCAGTGAGGTTGTGAGTCTCGATATGCTTGCTACCAGCGCTCAAAACGGTTGGAACCGTCCTGTTTACTTTGCAATGACCGTGCCTGAGTCTTATTATCTCGGCCTCAGCCCTTATGCCCGCAATACAGGTCTGGCCTACGAGATAACTCCTCTGCGGAGCCGTGACGGCAATACATCGGTCAATACCGACAAGATGTATGCCAATTTCACCGAGAAATTCCGTTGGGGTGGTCTCGACAAGATCGGAGAGACAGGCAAGGTGCCTTATCTTGACGAGACTGTGCGCCGCATGGTTACAACCCATCGTTCCGCTATTCTCGATCTCGCCACCGCTCTCTATAACGAGGGAGTGCAGGCCGTAGAACTGGGTGATTCGGTTTCTAACCCCGATAACTATCGTGAAGCTCTCGCATATAGCGACGACCGATTTGCCAAGGCTACAGCTATTCTCGATCTCATGCTTGAGAAACTTCCTGTCAGGGCAATGCCTCTGGGCTGGAGCATCGGTCCTACGACCGCCGAGCTTTATTGCCGCCTCGGTATGGCTACCGACAATAAAGAGCTGACCGAAAAGGGTCTCCGTCTCTATAAGGATCAGATTGATCAATTTGCTGACAATGTGAGATATTATCAGCACCTCACCCCGGTGCAGTATGCCACACTTAGCCGCACGGATAAATATATCTATCAGATTCTGTTTGTCGACACTATCCAGTCATATATCGACTATGGCGGCGATCTTGAGAGTCTTGAAGCGGATATTATGGCTCGTGGCGTAGATTTGCAGAGAGTGTTGGAGCTCTATCAGAGAGCTATGGCTTCGGCCCGCGGCGGCTCTCAGGCGCAATCTTCCGCTGAATAATAATCATGTTTATCGAACAACCTCCGCTGCTGTATCGCCTCCTGTTTCCGGAGGCGATATGGCGCGTGAGAAGAAAGGGCCGCAAGGTTGCATACCTTACATTTGACGACGGCCCGATACCTGATGTGACCCCGTGGGTGCTCGACATATTGAAGCGCTACGGGGTTAAAGCTACTTTTTTCATGGTGGGAGATAATGTGAAGCGTAATCCCGAGCTGCTTGAGCGAATCAAGGCTGAGGGTCACAGCTGGGGTAACCACACCATGCATCACATGCAGGGTCGCGATACGACTACGCGCCGCTATCTGCGCGATGTTACTCTGGCCGATGAGCTTATTGGCTCTCCGCTGTTCCGGCCTCCACACGGGTTGCTGAGATATGGTCAGGCCAAGATCGTGAGACGGCATTATAATCTTATAATGTATGATCTGGTGACCCGAGACTATTCGCGTCGGCTTACTCCTGATGATGTGGTAAATAATGTGAAGCGCTATGCCCGCAACGGCAGTATAATCGTGTTTCATGATTCGCTTAAGGCATGGCCCAATATGCACGTGGCGCTGCCCCGGGCTATAGAATGGCTTTTGGCCGAAGGATATGAGCTGCTCCCAATTCCTATGTGATCATGATTGGCTCGGGTCGCGGATGACTCTTGCCGGGGCGGCCGCATGGGGTGTGGCCGAGGTCGCTCCTGTCGATAAGGAAGCTGTGGAGCGTTACCGCCGGTGGATTGAAACAGGGAGTCACGGGGCGATGAGCTATCTCGCCGCCCATTGTGAAGTGAGAGACAATCCCGCTTTGCTGCTTGAAGGAGCGCGCTCAATGATAATCGGGGCGTTCAGCTACGCTCCCGCCACTCCCGAAGTGGCTCGGATAGGTGGTCGCAGCCTCATAGCGCGCTATGCTCTTGGCAAGGATTATCATTATGTATTGAAACAAAGACTGACACCCCTTGCCGATGAACTCGAGCGTCTTAGCGGCACTCCCTCGCGAATATGTGTCGATTCGGCCCCTCTTCGCGAAAGATATTGGGCGGAGAAAGCCGGATTGGGGCGCATAGGCCGTAACGGGCAGCTGATTGTGCCGGGGGTCGGCAGCCTCGTTTTTATTGCGGTCATACTCACCGGGGCTGTTATTCCTCCGACAGAGCCGTCAACCGCTGTTTGTCCTCCCGGGTGTGGAGCCTGTATTAGAAAATGTCCTGCCGGCGCATTGATAGGGAATGGAATCGTTGAAGCGTGTAAATGCCTCTCATATCTCACTATCGAGTATAAAGGTGAACTGACCCCCGCCACCTACCTTAAAGGCCGTCTGTGTGGCTGTGACGCGTGCCTGGAGGCATGTCCTGAAAATGCTGCCGCTCTTCGGGGCGAACTCGGTAGTGGAGTACCCGTAATCGACGAATTTCAGCCTCAAACTTTCATAGCTGATATGACACCAGAGCGCGCCGCTGAGCTTACCACAGGCCAATTTAAGAGGATGTTTGGTGAATCTGCTGTCATGCGCCTGCGTGTTCAAGGCCTGCGCCGCAACGCCCTC
>JAIDXU010000128.1 GCA_029058455.1 Paramuribaculum sp. | reverse complement strand
TCACAATTCAAGGAGTGGCCGGCTGTTTTCATGACGCGGCCGCAAGAGCATATTTCGCCCCTGAGGAGATCGAAACAGTGGCCTGTGAGTCGTTCCCGGCCATGTTTGAGACTCTCGACAGCGACGCCTCGCTGCTCGGTATTCTGGCCATTGAAAATACCATAGCCGGCTCACTGCTTCAGAACCATGAGCTGCTTCGCAAAAGCAATCTCACCGTTGTGGGAGAATATAAGATGAGAATTTCCCATGTGCTCGCAGCATTGCCGGGACAGAAGCTCGAGGATATAACCGAGGCGGGGTCTCATCCTATGGCGTTGATGCAGTGTGAGACATTTCTCCATCATCATCCCCATCTCAAAAAGGTGGAGAAACTCGACACTGCAGGTACTGCCGCCGAGATTGCCAACGAAAAAATAAAAGGCATGGCTGCCATTTGCGGTGAGTTTGCAGCCAACCTCTACGGTCTTGATATTCTTGCGCGCGGTATCGAAACCAACAAGCGTAACTTCACCCGCTTTCTTGTGCTTGCCGATCCGCTGATGGCTGACGAACTTCGTCCCCGCCCGGAGGAGCGCGACAAGGCTTCGGTGGCATTTACACTTCCTCATACCCACGGTGCTCTGGCCAAAGTGTTGACAATCCTTTCGTTCTATGATATTAACCTATCCAAGATACAATCAATGCCGATAATCGGCCGCGAATGGGAATACAGATTCTATGTCGATCTGACCTTTGACAGTTATGTGCGCTATCGTCAGGCCATAGATGCCGTTAAGCCGCTTATCAATGATTTTAAAACTCTTGGTGAATATAAAGATTGCCAAAATGAAAACATCTGATTCATTTCACAACTCCATACAGCCGGCCCGCAGGGTAGAGACGGTCAAGGAATATTATTTTTCGCGCAAGCTCCGCGAGGTAGCCGAACTCAATCGCCGCGGTCTTGATATTATTTCGCTCGGCATAGGTGGTCCCGACCGTCCTCCCCACCGTGATGTCATAACAACGCTTTGTGAAGATGCCTCACGCTCAGACTCTCATTCCTATCAGCCATACGTCGGGGTGCCGCAGCTGAGACAGGCTTTCGCCGACTGGTATAAACGCGTCTATGGAGTGACTCTTGATCCCGCCACCGAGGTTCAGCCGCTTATAGGCTCCAAAGAGGGAATACTGCACATATCGCTTGCATTCCTTAATCCCGGCGACGGAGTGCTCGTGCCCAATCCCGGCTATCCGACATATACTTCTGTGAGCCGACTTGCCGAGGCCGAAATCTTCACCTACGATCTTACTGCCGAAACCGGCTGGATGCCTGACTTCGAAGCTCTTGAAAAGCTTCCTCTCGACCGCATAAAACTGATGTGGGTCAACTATCCCCACATGCCGACCGGAACTCCTGCCAACCTCGAGCTTTTTGAAAAACTCGTGGCTTTCGGCAAGAAACACAATATTGTCATAGCCCATGACAATCCTTATTCATTTATCCTCAATTCAAAGCCTCTGAGTCTCTTGCAAGTCGAGGGAGCAAAGGAGATAGCGATAGAACTCAATTCGCTCAGCAAAAGCCATAATATGGCGGGCTGGCGCATGGCCATGCTTGCTTCCAACCCGCAGTTTGTGGAGTGGGTGCTGAAAGTCAAGAGCAATATCGACTCCGGCCAGTTCCGCCCCATGCAGCTTGCCGCAGTCAAAGCGCTTGAGGCTTCTGACGAATGGTATGAGGAGCTTAATGCCGAATACTCGCGCCGGCGCAAGGTGGCCGAGCAGATTATGGAAGCACTCGGCTGCACATTCGATCCCTCTCAGAAAGGTCTGTTTCTCTGGGGACGGATTGCCGACAACGAGGCTTCGGGCGAGGCTTTGGCCGACAAAGTGCTCTATGAAGCAAGAGTGTTTATCACTCCCGGATTTATATTCGGTTCAAACGGTGACAGATATGTGAGAATCTCATTATGTGCCACTGAAGAAAACATGCGTCGAGCCCTTGAGCGTATCAAGGAGGCGTTTCCACGCGATTAAACAAACAATTAACAACCCAAACAGAAAATGAAAGATCTCCAACCCATAGTGCTTGAAGGGGTAAGCTCTCAGGAACCCCTTATTATCGCAGGTCCATGCTCGGCCGAGACCGAGGAACAGGTGCTCGACACCGCACGTCAGCTCGCCGACTACGGCATAAAGATTTTCCGCGCCGGAATATGGAAACCCCGCACCAAGCCGGGCGGCTTCGAGGGCGTAGGTGCTCCCGGCCTTGAATGGCTCAAAAAGGTGAAACAGCTCACCGGAATGTATACGGCCACCGAGGTTGCCACCCGTCAGCATGTTGAGGAAGCACTCGCCGCCGGAGTGGATATTCTCTGGATAGGCGCACGCACTACCGCCAATCCTTTTGCCATGCAAGAGATAGCCGATACCCTTGCCGAGCTTAAGGCCGATGTGCCCGTGCTGGTAAAAAATCCTGTCAATCCCGATCTCGAACTATGGATCGGAGGATTGCAGCGCCTCTATAATGCCGGAATCCGCAAACTCGGAGCCATTCACCGCGGTTTCTCCACCTATGGCAAACATCTCTACCGCAACATGCCTCAGTGGCACATACCTATCGAGTTGCGCCTGCGCTATCCCGGCCTCCCTATAATCTGCGATCCCTCACACATCGGAGGCAAGCGCGAGCTTATCGCTCCGCTTTCACAGCAGGCTCTCGATATGGGTTTCAACGGTCTTATTGTAGAGTCACACAATTGCCCTGACTGCGCATGGAGCGACGCCGCTCAGCAGGTTACTCCCGAGATTCTCAATTTCATTCTCCACACTCTCGTGGTGCGCGATTCCAAACAGTCGACCGAAAACCTCAGCCTGCTCCGTCAGCAGATCGACCAGATTGACAATGAGCTGCTTGAGGTGCTTGCCAAGCGCATGAGAGTGTCGCGCGAGATAGGCAGATATAAGAAGGAACATAAAATGTCGGTCGTTCAGGCCACACGCTATAACGATGTGATGCGCACCCGCTTGAAAATAGGTGAGGAAATGCTCATGTCACCTGAATTTCTGAGAACAGTGCTGCTTGCCATTCACGAGGAGTCGGTAAGACAGCAGATCGATGTGCTCAACGACCGTGTTTAATTCTGTATAAACAAGATTGAAGATGAAAATACTGATATTGGGTGCCGGAAAGATGGGCTCTTTTTTCTGCGACTTGCTCTCGTTTGAGCATGAAGTGGCAGTCTACGATCCCGATCCCATGCGCCTTAGATTTACTTTCAATGCGCAGCGCTTCACCACTACCGACGAGATAGCTGAATTTGCTCCCGAGCTGGTTATAAATGCCGCTACTGTAAAATATACTATTCCGGCTTTCGAAAATATATTGCCTTATATTCCCGCTAACGCCATTCTGAGCGACATTGCTTCGGTTAAAACCGGATTGCCGGAATTTTATGCCTCATGCAATCATCCTTTTGTGTCGACCCACCCCATGTTTGGCCCCACTTTCGCGTCGCTGAGTAATCTTACCAACGAAAACGCAATAATAATCAAGGAGGGTGATCATCTCGGCAGAGTATTTTTCAAGGATCTCTATGGTCGTCTCGGGCTTCACATCGAGGAATATACCTTTGACGAGCATGATACTACGATAGCCTATTCGCTTTCAATTCCCTTTGCCTCGACGCTGGTGTTTGCCGGAGTAATGCGCCATCAGGACGCTCCCGGCACTACTTTCAAGCGTCACATGGCAATAGCCAAGGGGTTGATGTCGGAGGATGATTATCTCCTTAGTGAGATTCTTTTCAATCCCAAGACGCTTCCTCAGCTTGAGAAAATCAGAACCAAGCTTGCCGAGCTTCAGGAGATAGTCGAAAGCCGTGACTCCGACGCGATGAAGCAGTATCTTGACAAGGTGAGAAAGAATCTCGAATAATCTTTTGATAGTTATTTGATAAGTTATGATAGGTAAGTGGAAAACTCTTGCGTCTCACTATCTGATCCGTCGTCCGTGGCTCACGGCGCGTCGTGATGAAGTGATGTTGCCCGACGGCAGGATAAACAGCGAGTATTATGTGCTTGAATATCCCACATGGGTTAACGTTCTTGCTGTTACGGATGATGAGGAATATGTCATGGTGCGCCAGTTCAGGCATGGACTCGGAATAATTGAGACGGAGCTTTGTGCCGGAGTGGTGGAATCAGGCGAGGAACCTCTTGCCGCGGCCCGGCGCGAATTGCTTGAGGAAACGGGATATGGAGAAGGGGAGTGGACTCTCAATGATGTGGTTTGTGCCAATCCCGGGTCTCAAAACAATCTTACCTATTGTTATATAGCCAGAGGCGTGAGGCTGTTGACCGGTCAACAGCTTGATGCTACCGAGGATGTGGAGGTCGTTAAACTGTCACGCGCGGAGCTGTTGCAGCTCATGAAAAGCGGAGAGCTAAAGCAGGCGCTTATGCTCTGTTCGCTTTGGAAATATTTTGCTGAATACTTCCCCGGTGAAGCCGCCGTAAGATAAGCCTTTCTGTCGTCATGCCGCAACAAGAAAATAATAATCAGCTCTTTGCCGAGGTGCTTCTGCCATTGCCTCTAAAAAGCGGTTTTACCTATTCGGTGCCTCAGTCTATGGCCGGGGCGGTGAAGATAGGTAGCCGTGTCATTGTGGGGTTTGGCAAAAAGAAGTACTACACCGGTATTGTATTTAATATTTCAACGGTTGCGCCGCCCCCAACGGTCGAGGTCAGACCGATAGAGAAGGTTCTTGATGATTATTCCATAATCAGACGCCCTCAGCTGCAGTTCTGGCAGTGGGTGGCCGACTACTATTTCTGTTCTCCCGGAGAGGTTATGAAAGCCGCATTGCCGGGGGGACTGAAAATCGAGAGTGAATCGTTTGTCTCGCCCGTTGAGGATTTTGAGGAGAGTGCCGATATGCCGTTATCCGAGCGTGAGCTGATAATACTCGCCGCTCTTCAAAGTGCCGATAAGAAAATGACGGTCGACGATCTCGGCAGGCTCACGGGATTTACCTCGATCAATGCTTTGGTGTCGAAGCTGGTCGACAAAGGTGCTGTGGCTGTGGCTGAAAAACTTGTGGAGCGTTATCACTCGCGCAAAATCTCGTTTGTAAGACTTGCCGCAGACCAAAACAGTGATATGGCAGCTGCTGTTGCAAGCGCTTTTGAAGCTGTAAAGGGCGCACCCAAACAGGAGACCGCTCTGCTTGCTCTGGTCGAGATGGCGGGGCTTAACCGCAGGGATTCGGTTCCGCGCGAGGTTACCCGTCAGGAACTGCTGCAACGCACCGGGTTGCTCCCCTCGGTGCTCGCCGCCATGCAGAAGAAAGGTGTGATAGAAATCTACCGCAAGGAGGTGAGCCGTTTTGATTTCGAGGGAATGGTTGAACACTCTTTGCCGGTGCTCAGCGAGGCTCAGAGCAAGGCTTTGCGCGAGATTCACGAGTCATGGCAGGAGAAAGATGTGACCCTGCTCCACGGTGTAACGTCGAGCGGCAAGACTGAAATCTATATTCATCTCATCGACTATGTGATGTCGATGGGGCGTCAGGCTCTTTATCTTGTGCCTGAAATTGCTCTGACAACTCAGCTTACACGCCGTTTGCAGCGGGTGTTCGGCAACAAGGTCATAATCTATCATTCAAAGTTTTCCGACAACGAGCGCGTGGAACTATGGCGCAAACTGCTCCACAGCTCCGAGCCATGTGTGGTGATAGGTGCGCGCAGCGCGCTCTTTCTTCCGTTTGCCGACCTCGGATTGGTGATAGTCGATGAGGAGCATGACTCGTCATATAAACAGCAGGATCCCGCTCCACGCTATAATGCCCGTGATGCCGCTATGGTATTGTCGAGAATGCATGGCGGAAAAACATTGCTCGGCAGCGCGACCCCCGCCATAGATACCTATTATAAAGCAACCGAGGGAGGAAAATTCGGACTCGTGACCCTAAGTGAGAGATATGCCGGCGCTACACTTCCTCCCATCGAGCTTGTCGACCTTACCCGCGCCCGGCTGAAAGGAGAGCTTAAAGGCGCTTTTGCCGTCAAGACTCTTGACTCGGCCCACAGAAGCGTTGCTGCGGGTAAACAGGTTATTTTCTTCCTTAACCGTCGCGGTTATGCCCCTGTGGCGGTGTGCCGTCAGTGTGCATGGACTCCTAAGTGTGAGAATTGTGATGTCGCTCTGACCTATCATCGCCATGATGATGCCCTCGTTTGTCACTATTGCGGGGCACGCTACCCGTTGCCGTCGGTTTGTCCGGCATGTAAAAGCCCGTCGGTAGAGGTTGCCGGCTATGGCACCGAGCGCGTTGAGGATGAGATAGAGCAGAATTTTCCTGACTCACGGATAGCCCGCATGGATCTTGATTCAACCCGCAATAAGGATGCCCTTCAGTCGATAGTAGATGAGTTTTCAAAAGGTGAGAAAGATATTCTCATCGGAACCCAGATGGTTACCAAAGGGCTCGATTTCGCAAATGTGAGTATGGTGACGGTGGTAAATGCCGATGCCATGCTGTCGCAACCCGATTATAGGGCTAATGAGCGAGGATTTAATATGCTCGAGCAGGTGGCCGGTCGTGCCGGTCGTCGACCGGGATCGGATACGTCGCCTGAGGTTGTTGTTCAGACACGTCGCCCCGATCATCCCGTTTTTCCGTTTCTTTTGGCTCATGACTATGCAGGCTTCTATAATATGGAGCTGGAGCAACGCCGTCAATACATCTATCCTCCCTTTGTGAGATTGGTTTATGTGTTTGTGAAGCATCGCGATCCGCGTCATGCCGATGATTATGCTTCGGCTTTTGCGCGTGAGTTGAGAAACATTCTCGGCAACAGGGTCTTCGGGCCCGAGGAGCCGTGGGTGGCGAGAGTGAAGCAGCTCTACATCCGCAAGCTCATGCTTAAGATAGAGCCGTCGATAAGGATGTCGAAAATACGCGAAGCTCTCGAGGCTATCGCTCTCAAGCTTCGCGTATCAGGTCGTGCTTCGGCCAAAGGGGTGATGATCAGCTATGATGTCGATCCCCTCTGATCGTTTTAATCTTGTGGAATGGTTAGAGCTCTCGTTGCTTCGAGCAGGGGGAGATTGGTTTCGGTGGGAATATAGATCACCGTTTTGTTGTTGAGGTCTGACTGCTGTCTCACCCATAGATACTGTATGTAGGTAGGGGTGATGGAACCGTTTTCGATACGGATAGCTTCTGCAGCACCTTTGGCGCGCTCAACCTCGGCCTGAGCGTTGAGTTTCTCGGCTTCAAGATTGGCCTTAGCCTCCTCGATTTTGATTTTACGGTTTTGTTCGGCTTTGGCAAATTCGGCCTTACCCTCCATCTCCTGTGACCAAACGTTATACCAAGGCCGTATAAATGCCATCGCGATTATGATTGCTACTATGGCAACGACAGCCCAGATTACGCCCTTAAACATGCCGGGCGTCAGATTGATGTTGTTTTGGTTGTTTTGATACATAATGTTGTGATTGGTTAGAAATATTTATCTGATGTATAGTTTAATAAAATCGGGAAGTCGCGACAATTGCAGGCCGACTTCCCGATTTTAATTATTGGAGTTAGTGAAAAGGTTATTTCACATAAACTTTCTTGCCGTCGATGATATAGAGGCCGGGACCGGCAACTTTACCGAGCTTGCGGCCCAGCATGTCATAGATGCCTTCCGCTCCATGAATAGTCGGGAGTGAGGAGTCATCGCCGATTTCATCGATACCTGAGGTGACATCCTTGATGTCGGTGCGAGTGAGCTTAAACTCGGAGATAGCCATGAGGCGGTTGCCTGACATATTGATGAGCATACCCACCGATACGGTTGCAGGCTTAGTGAGAATAAACTTCACTGAGTTGGTATTGTCGGGAGCTATACCTTTGGCAGCCATAGCCGACGAGCCGAGAGCGGTATGAAGATTATTGGTGTCGGGCAGTCCTTTGCCTTCGGCGGCTACGAGATAGGAGTTGACAGACTGACCTTCAAATTGAGAGTCGTAGATTGCCGAGAATGTATAGTCGCCGGCGGGAAGCTCGAGAGTCTGATAGGCTTTGTGGTCGGAAAGAGTTCCGAATCCATCCCATCCCGAAGTGGCGGTAAACGATTTGTTCTTTTGCAGGTCGACATGCACTCCGGTTACCACATCGTTATCTTCAACGCTGTTTTCGAGAGTCCAGTCCTTGATGGCATACCATCGTTTGCTTGCGGGCGAGTTGACTGATTTTGAAGAGTCATAGCTGAAAGGCTGCTTGTAGTTGGTGAGCTTTTCGGCGGTGAGGTCTTCGGATTCTGAGGCATCGAAATTGAGACAGAACACACCTTTCGACAAGCCCCATGCGTCACCGTCAGGGCCGAAGCCGTTGCGGATACCGGTGTTGGCATTGGATGTGGCGTCGGTAACATTGCCGCCGCTCTGATTAAACTGATAGTAGAGCAAGAGTTTGTGATCGGCCTCGGCCTGAGCAACGTTATCAATAGGCTGATTGGCAAATACTTTCAGTTTTTTCTCGATGTCGTTGGTGGTGCCCGCGAGGTTGCTGCCCCAAACGCGGAATTCATCAATCGAACCGGTCATATCAAGGCCGGTTACGCCGATTGTGAATTTCTCGATTTCGGGGAGTGTAGCTCCGGTAGTGACTCTCTCATTTGCGAGCAGAACGCCGTCGCGGAACACTTTGACAGTGCCGCGCGACACGCTTACGGCGAAGTGGTGCCACTGACCGGTTACTACTACACCGTCATTGGTGCGGATAACATTGTTGTTGTTGAGATAAACGGCAAGAGCGCCGCGACCCACACACTTGATGAGGAATGTTGATTCCTTATCGCCGATTCCGAGACAGTTGGAGGTGAGTTTGCCCGGATTCATCCACCATTCGATTGTAAAGGTATTCATGCCCTTTTGAAGTGGTGATGTGACAGGGGTAACCGAAGCACCGCTCTGACTGAAGTTGAGGCCGTTTTTGCTGTCGGCGTTGGTAACAATCAGGGCACGTTCAACAGATTTCTTGCTTGCGCCGGCATTGTTTGATGAAGTGAGTGTAACGTTATACACACCGGGCTTGTCTGCAGTAAACGCAGCGTTGCGGTTGGATGAGATATAACTGTTGAGATCGCTTCTGATTTCCCATTGCCATTTGTCGGGGGAGTATTTGCTGGCATCGCGAATCAGAACATCGTCGCCTTTCACAACCACGGCAGGTGTAATAGTGAAGTCGGCTTCGGGAGCAACCTCGGTTACTTCGATATTGCATGATGATGAGCTCTTCTTGCCGTCGACCGAGGTAATGGTGAGTGTAACCTTGAATGTTCCGAACTGAGAGTAGACAGCGGCGGCGTTGACACTTACGGCTTCGGGGGTATCGGCGCCTTCCATATCCCAGTGATAGGTATATCCGGCAACCGGTTTGTTGACTATAAACGATACATTCTCGCCCATGGCGACTTTGGTTGCTGTGGGGGTGAAAGTAGCGTCGGGCGCAGGCGCGGCTTCAACTTTGATAACGGTTTCGTCGGTTATGGTCGAGCCGTCGGCTGAGGTAGCGGTAACTGCAACTTTCTTATCGCCGGTTGTTTTGAAGATTACAGAGGGTGAGGCTATCGAGACAGTCGATTCAGAGGCATCCTCGATATTCCACACGAGTGAGGTGGCTGAAAGTGAACGGTTGGCGGTGAGATTGACCGGCAGACCTGCATAGACGGTTTCTACCGGGGCATTGATCTTCACGGCCAGCTCATCTTCGGGCAATGTGAGTTTGGGAGTTGATGAGGTTTCAGCCTTGTAGTTGTCGTTGAGAATCTTGGCGTGGTTGCTGTTGATTCGGTCACGCAGATAGGCGCCGTTTGAATTGGTGAAGATGTCACCTTTATAATATGCGATAAGACCTTCGGGAAGAAGCTGACCGGCAAATTCAACCTTATAGTTGTTGAGCAATTCATCGGCCGATCGGGCATAGTTCCATATACGCAGCTCGTCGATAGTTGCGTCAGTATATGAATTATTATAGTCTTTTGCCGTAAATTCAAGATTGCCGAATCCGCCTATGCCGCTATATCTTGACGAGGTTGTGGTGGCGCGGCGACGGCCGTTGATATAGGTGGAGACATTGTTGCCTTTCACCACGATTGCCACATGAGTCCAGCGGTTTACGGCAAGCATGTTTCCGGCAGTCGAACAACGGTCGTTGGATGATGTGCTCCAGCCGGCGGTGAAAGAACCGTCGCTGTTGGCGTGGAACATAAATGTGCCCCATCCCGGACCGGCGCTTTGATTATAGTTCTTCACGCTGTTGGGACGGATATAGAATTCGATTGTGGCCTCCTCATATTTTGAGTCGAATATGCCGGGAATCGAGAAGCCTGACTTATTGAATACGGCCACTTCGTTGGTTTCGGGCAAATTGATGCTTGTTGAAGCGCTGACGGGTGCTGACTCTATGTCGTTTTGATAGCGGGCATAGATGCTATATGTGCCGCTGCCAATGTCTGAAGTCTCGAGGGTGGTGGTGTTGGCGGGAAGAATGGCTACTTCGTTGCCTTCGCGAATAATTTTATATCCTTCGAGTTTATTGGGTGACGAGAGGGGAGCATCCCACTTGAGCGTCGAGCCGGTAAAGGTAGCGTTGCGGGGAGGATAATATTGCAGACCGGGCACCACAACAGAGATAATAGTTGTTTCGCCGGCGTTTTTGATTTCAACGATACCCTCTTTCCCGAGATCGAAAGGCATTTCGATTCCGGCGGGATTTTCCTCATAGTTGATGATTGAGGCGCCGCGGATATGACCTTTACCCTCGGCCCATGATTTGGTCTTGACGATGAAGAAATATTTAAGAGGCTGACTCTTGTTATAGGAAGCGGTGAGGTCGGTAAGGTCATAGCCAAATTCCATAGGCTCGTCATGGAGCTTGCCGTCGGCCCACATACCGAGCATAGGTATTTCAGGGGCAGGATTGGTGTTGCCATAGTTACCGTCACCGGCATATTTGAAGTGGTCGAACTCAATCGACTTTTCAGGAATATCACTGTTGAGGTCGGCGGAAACACCGGCACCGAGACAGATTTCCGAGCGGCGTGAGTAGTCCATCGTGAGCTTGATAGTGCGCAAGGGACGATAGTTCTTTCTTACCGAATAGACCTCCGGAGTCCACCAGTTGCCGGGGAAACTCCATGTGTCGGTGGCTTCGTCATGACGCGAGGTGGGACCGGCGTATGCATAGGGGCAGTAGACAGCTCCTGAATTACACCATCCGTCACCCCATGAGTTGACTATAATCCAGGCACCTTTTTCATCGGCTGATTCCTCGCCATAAATACCGTTGCCGTTGAGGTCAAATTCCACACGGTCATCATATCCCACGATAGTGAGTGCGTGGTCGACCTGAGTGCCCCAGTGGTTTACGAAATATTGGCCTGTCAATCCGGCCTCGTCATTGGCAGGGGTCTTGGGAATTGGTTTCCAGTTACCGCCGGATGCCACTCCGATACCTACAATGCCGCCGCCATGAAAGTCGGGATCGCCGTTGTGGTTCCAGAGATAGTTTTTAAGGGCTTCGCGGCCCTCTTCAGTGCCGAGATGCTTGGTGAAGTTGGTGGGTTTCTGCATACGGTTCCACATGCCGGAATACCATTTGTCGTAACCGTTCATCCAGCCGAAATTATTATCCTCGGTATCTTGATTGCCGAAAACTGAGGAGTATGTGCGACCGCCATAGGTGGCCGAGTTGGGCACGCCTACAAACTGCACGAACTCATCCTTGCCCGAATTACCATAAGTGAGAAGCCATACGAAATGGGAAGGATAGTTGTTGTTCATCGTCGAGCCGTCGAGATTGCGAAACGCATTGAGCTCGTGGGTGAACATATAGCATATACGCGAGGCAGAGCCACACGAACCGCCGTCTTGATTGAATACGGGAGGGAAGAACTTAAGCAACATATTGTTGACATGGTCGGGGCGCGCCGACAGCGGCTCGGCTGTTCTCATCTTGCCGCCACCATAAATCATCAGTGTCGGGTCGGGGTTGTTTGCCTCCTTGAAATCGGGATATTTTGAGTGGTCAATCTGGAGTTGACCCATCGCCGCTACCGGGAGCAGGCCAACCAGTAAACTCAATAGTTTTTTCATGGATTGATAGGTTTATTTATGTGTATAATATTCGGAATTTATGTGTAGAATGCAAATTTAACTCTTTTCCTCCACCTCCCCAAAATTTTTTAGTTAATTGAGCATATTGACTCTAATTCCGGTTTTATTTTTATTTTGGCTGTTAAGTGAAAAATTAGGGATTTTACTGCTAATTTGTCGGTAATAAACGTTATCTTTGCAAGGTGCAAAAGCGCCCTGTTGGTATCGGGGCGCATGAAAAGATAATTTA
>JAIDXU010000127.1 GCA_029058455.1 Paramuribaculum sp. | reverse complement strand
ATTATAACATATTAAATAATAAACAAACATTTTTACAAGATTATGAAAAAGAATCTTTTTTGCGCTGCTGCCGCTGTATGCGTAGCTGTTGCTTTTGCTGCTTGCACTCCTAAAGCTGAAACCACCGAAGCTACCGAAGCTGAACCCGAAGCAATCGAAGTTACTGAAGTTGCTGAAGCTGCAGAAGTTGTTGATTCACTCACCAACGACACAACTGTTGTTGTAGAGGGTGCTGTTGAAGTTGCTCCCGCTGAATAATAACTATTTGAAAAATAGAGCCGGAAATATCCGGCTAAGCTAAACAGAGCCGCGAAACAAACTGGTTTCGCGGCTCTGTTTGGTTTTTGATACAGGAGTGATGTCAGTCTTCAAGAAGGTAGGTCAGCGAGGTCACTACCCTGACGGTTTTGATATAGGGAGTGAAGTTGTCACGGTCGGTGATGGAGAACTGGCCCTGCTTGGCATTGAAAATCTTGCCGAGCTTTGAGTCGGAGTCCTCAGCAAATTTGTTGGCGGCTTCGCGGGCATTCTGGGTAGCTTCGGCTATCATTTCAGGTTTGATAGAATTGAGATCGGTGAAGCTATAGGTGATAGTGTTGCCATAGTCTTGAGACACAACGGGAATACCCTGAGAAAGGAGATCTCCCTGACGGGTAATGAGTCCTCTTACCAGCTCTACCTTGTCGGAGCTTACCGTTACGGTCGAAGTAATTGTATAGGGAGGTGTGATGCCCGGTTTATAGTTATATGAGTCGGTGTTTTCTGACAGTTTGGGTGCGCTGACCGACACTTCGTCGGCTGTGACACCGTTTTCGGTCAGGAAGTTGATAATCTGCTTGTTGGTCGATTCAACTTTTGAGTAGAGATCGGGAAGATTGCTGCCGCCCAGCGAAAAGACAATAGGCCATGTGACCTGATTGGCGGGAACCTCGCGCTCGCAGAGACCTTTTACCTCTACTTTACGCTGACTGTCGGTGAAGCTTTTCAATCCGCTTCTTACGCATAGGCCGAGAGCAAGCAGACCTATCGAGATAACGGCCGATGAGATAATCGAAGAAATTTTCATGAGATAGTGGTGGTTTGAGTATTTTGTTGATTTAGAATATCGAGCATTGAATCTATTATGTGGCGGTCGTTGGCCAGACGTGGTATTTTTCGCTGGCCACCGAGTTTGCCTCCGTTGAGACTCAGCCATTTGTCAAACAATCCTTTGGGAGCCACAGTTATCGAGAGCGGATCAAGGAAAATGTTGCCGGCTCGTTTGGCTCGGTAATCACTGTTTTCGAGAGTGAGATTGAGATCGAGAAGGGCAGCGAAATGGTCAAGGGAGTCGGGCATGGTATTAAATTCTATGATCCATTCATGACGTCCTTTGCTGTTGCGCGAGGCAAATACGGGAGCGGCTGTGTAATTGGCCACAGACGCATGGGTCTGCGAACAGGTGCGCGCAATGGCGGCGTCGGCGTTAAACACCATCAGCTCCTCGCCAAAGGCATTGATGAAACTTTTTGTACGCCCGGCAATGGTGATTTTGAGCGGTTCGACCGATTCGATTCTCACAGTGTCACCTAAAGGATAGCGCCACAGGCCATTGACGGCTGTGATTATCAACGAGTAGATTTTATCTTTTTCAACTTTCCATGCCGGCACGGGGGGAAGATCGGTGTCGAGCGGCTGAAATTCATAAAACACTCCGCAGTCCATAAGCATGAGCATAGCTTCTGATTCGGGAGTATTTTGAAATGCGAAGAATCCCTCAGAGGCGTTATAGGTGTCAACGAAATTCATATTGAGTCCGCGTGTAATCTCCTCATATTGCTGTCGGTAGGGGGCAAAGGAGATACCTCCGTGGAAAAACACCTCGAGATTGGGCCATACTTCGGCCAAAGTGGAGGCTCCTTTGGCAGCGAGCACCTCTTTGAGCAGGGTCAGAAACCATGACGGAACACCCGAAAGGTTGGTGACATTGCAGTTGAGCGATGATTCAACGAGCAGCGGCAGTTTTTTATTCCAGTCGGGGAGCAGAGCCACAGATTTTTTCGGTATTCTCACCAGATTGACAAGGCTCGGCACCTTGTCGATGAGCTGAGCCGAGAGATCTCCGATTTTAACCCCTTTGGGAGTAGCGATATTTGAGGCGAAGCTGCCTCCGAGTATGAAGGCTTTGCCGTCAAACATGCGGCTTTCGGGATGATGAAGCAGATAGTGAGCCACAACCGCACGCGGTCCGGCAAAATGACACATCGACAGCGAGGCGTCGGTGACAGGTATATATTTCGAGGCACCGTCGCTTGTGCCCGACGACTGGGCGAAGCGGCGGCATGTGCCGGGCCAGAGGATATTGGCTTTACCGGCTATCATCTTCATAACCTCGGGACGCAGCCGGCGGTAGGGAGTCACCGGACATTTTTCGGCAAACTCCTCATAGCTTCTCACTGAGTGAAAATTATGGATAGCCGCCCAATAGGTGTTGGAAGCCACCGCTATCATGTGGGCGAGCAGACGCCGCTGGGAGGCTTCGCAATTGATAGCGGCTCTCAGCGAGGATTTTGCCCGCGGAAGAAAGAAAGGCCGTATTAAGGATGTCAGACTCATTGATGGAATTGTCAGAAAAAATGTTTGAGCTGATGAGATATGATTCGTCAAATTTAACAAAAAATGTTAGAAAACGGTTGCACTGCGGAACTAAAATAGATAAAAACGGCACACAACGATGAAGGATGTGAAAAAAAATAGTTATTTTTGCACCTTAATGATATATCAACCACTTAAAAATCACATCTTCCACATCTGATTTTTACCATGAGCGACAAAAACAAATGGACCGAAATAGAACACCTCCCCGAATGGGATGAGGAATATTATGATGTCTATACGGCCCGAAAACATGGCAAATGGGTGATGCTCAAGACTCTTAAGGAGCAATATAAAAACGATCCCCGATTTGTGTCGATGATTGAGAAAGAGTTTGATGTGAGATATAATCTCGCTCATCCCAACATTATCATGATCAACGACTATGAGGATGTGCCCGGAGTGGGGCTGAGCATTATCACCGACGACGTATATGGTCGCTCCCTGCGTAAAATCATAGATGAAAAAGGTGTTACGCGCGCTCATCTCGAAAAGGTATGTAACGGACTGGTCGAGGCTATCAATTATATTCAGACCAATCATCTGGTGCATTTTCCCATTCGTCCCGAAACAATAATCTTTACCGAGAATGTGGAAAATCTCAAGCTTATCGATGTGGGCTTTGATCAGAAAGAGAAACTTTCGCCCGCCGATGCCTCCGAGGATATATATTCGTTCGGAAAGGTTTTGGCCGAGACTCTCGACCATGTGGAGGATGCCCCGGCCTATTTGCGCAAGGTGGCCGAGAAGTGCATGGCTGAGAATCCCAAAGACCGCTATCAGAGCATACATGCGCTTAAGATGGCTCTTCAACATCGCAAGGATTCAAAATTCTATATGGCGATAATCATATTTCTGGTGATAATGATCGGTGTGCTGGTATGGCTGTCATCGACCAAGGCACCTGCCGTGCCCGACACTACCTCACGTTCGCCACGCATTGAATCGACCAATTGAGGCAGAGGAAACAAACTAAATTTTTCAGACTATAATTCAGACTTCCATGTCAAAAAATATAGAGATAAGAGAACTGAGTCTCACAAAAAAGGATATTACAAAATTTGTAAAGTTTGGAATAGACCTCTATAAAGGTAACGACTGCTATGTACCGCCGTTGGTTTTTGATGAGGTGGCAACCTTCTTGCCCGATAAGAATCCGGCGTTTGATTTTTGTGAGGCAGCTCTGTTTATGGCCTATCGCGACGGTAAGCCTGTGGGTCGTGTTGCGGCGATGGTCAATAAGAAGGTTAACGAGCGCACCGGAAAGAAAGAGGTGAGATTCGGCAACTTTGACTTTATCGACGATATGGAGGTGAGCGGTGCATTGCTCGATGCTGTGGCCGCCTGGGGCAAAAAGCGCGGTCTGGATTATATGATTGGCCCGATGGGTTTCACTGATATGGACCATGAAGGTATGCTGACTTTCGGTTTCGACGAGCTCGGCACCATGGCTACGATCTATAATTATCCCTATTATCCCCAACATCTTGAGAATATGGGATTTGAGAAAGCGGCCGAGTGGGTGGAATATCGCATGACGGTGCCCGATAAGGTGCCCGACAAATATATGCGCATAGCTGATATAGTGAGCAAGAAATATGGTCTGAAATGCGCCGAGCTTACCAACCGCAAGTTGCTCAAGGAGCGTTATGGCAAGGCTCTTTTCGATCTCATTAACCGCGCATACGATAATCTGTTTGGCTATTCTCCGCTCACCGACAAGCAGATAGAATACTACATCGAGCAATATCTCGGTTTGATAAGGCTCGACTGCATTTGTGTGATTGTAGATAAGGATGATAAACTTGTGGGCATCGGAATCTCAATGCCCTCGCTGTCGAGAGCGCTCCAGAAGTCGGGAGGCAAGCTGTTTCCTTTCGGATGGATTCATCTTCTCAAAGCCATCAAGGGCAAAAATGATATCGTAGACCTCATGCTCGTGGCTATCGAGCCTGAATATCAGAACAAAGGGGTCAACGCTCTGCTTTTCTCACATCTGCTCCCCAACTATATCAAAAACGGATATGAGTTTGCCGAGAGCAATCTTGAATTGGAGGATAATACCGCCGTTCAGCTTCAGTGGCAGTATTTTGACCGCCGACTCCACCGCCGCCGCCGTTGCTATGGCAAGGCGATTGATTGAGATAGTCGTGATGTTGGCGGCGGTGATGATTCTATTGCCGCCGGCTGAGCTTCGCGCTCAAATGGCGATAAAATATAGTGTGATTGCTCCCGTGGCGCCCGATTCGGTTGATGTGGCGCGGGGTGAGAAGCGCCATTTCTGGAGAGCCGCCGCAACTGTTGGTGGTTTGAATATCGGTTTGTGGGCGTTTGACAGATATGTGCAGCACGGCGATTTCTCATATATCTCGCTTCGAACTATACGCAACAACTTCAAAAAAGGATTTATCTGGGATAATGACCGTCTCGGCACCAACATGTTCCTTCATCCCTATAACGGCAATCTCTTCTATAACGCCGGCAGAGCCAACGGTTTCAACTACTGGCAGAGCGGTCTTTTCGCTCTGGGCGGAAGCTGGATGTGGGAGATGTTTATGGAAAGGGAATATCCATCGACTAACGATGTGATAGCCACTCCTATCGGGGGTATGGCCATTGGCGAGGTGCTGTTCAGGATTTCAGACACCATGATCGACGACCGCACTGTGGGCTGGGAGAGATTCGAGCGAGAGGCGGGAGCGTTTATTCTGTCGCCTGTGAGGGGTTTCACCCGCATTATCACCGGAGATGCTTGGCGCCGACGCCCTACCTCGGGTCAGCTGTTCGGCACTCCCGATGTGGGCATTGAGTTTTCAGGAGGAGCGAGAGTGCTTTCATTCACTCACCGCAAGGTTAGCGACACCCGTCTTGGAGGCGCCGTGGAGTTTAATATGGAATATGGCAACCGCTATGAGGGTGAATCAAAAAAGCCCTACGATTATTTCACGCTTCGGGCGGGGCTGAATCTCATCAACCGCCAGCCTTTTCTTTCGCGGCTCAATATAATGGGACGACTGATGGCCGAGGAACTTGTCGACAACAATGTTGATCACCTCTCTTTAGGTCTCTATCAATATTTTGACTATTATGACAGCGATACCATCTCGTCGCTGGCGGCAAAATGTCCTTATAAACTCGGAGTACCCGCCTCGGTAGGCGGAGGTTTGTTATACCGCAGATTCTTGCCCGGCAAATTGGCTTTTGATGCCTTCGGCCATGTTAATGCCGTGGTTCTCGGTGCGATTCTCTCCGACCATTATATGGTTGACGAGCGCAACTATAACCTTGCGATGGGCTATTCAGTGAAGGGTGGATTTAATCTGGTGTTCGGGCGCAACAAGTTTTCTATCCGTGCAAGTCAGGATTTCTACCGGTTGTTTACATTCAAGGGCTATGCCCGAGGCATAGATCTGACCAAAGTTGACTATCGCACCCTTAACGCACAGGGCGACAAGTCGACAGCTTCGTTTGGAGTAACCGAATTTTCAGTCAATCTGAGAGTATGGAAACGATTGTTTCTGTCGATGGGTATGGAATATTATTTCCGCACCACCCACTATCGCGACTATCCCAACGTGAGGTCGCTCAGCCTTGTGGAGCGCATGATGGTGACCTGGAAGCTCTGAAATCAGATGTGGCGCAGAGCTGAGAGAATGTCTGAAATTTCGCTTACGGTGAGTTGGCGGCGCGAGGTGAAGTTATCGGCCAGAGAATGAGCCAGCGACTGCACGCCGGGATGGGAAAACACCTGGTGAAGATAATTGAAATGTTTTGTGAAAAGTCGCTGTGACTCGTCAGGATCAAGTTCACATTCCTCCTGACCGGCCGAAAGGAGTTCCTTTTCGAGCGATGTGCGCAGGGCGCCTTCTTCATGAATTGCACCTCCGACAAGACTGCGGCACAGATAATTGCCCACAGCCATGGCGGTCATGAGATTGAAAGATGACAATATGCTGTGCCACACATCCTTTGCGGCAACACGCTGATGATTTGAGAAATAAAATTGTTCGGAGAGACGCATCATTTCTCCGGCGGGAGCGTCGACATCCACCGATGTCAGATAATCCTGCCCGTCGACAACTACCACTGCAATAGCCATACCGGTGGCTCCATAGATACGGTCGCTTTCCGATTTATATGTAAGTTTATTTGACATATCGTTGTTGAGTTAGTAA
>JAIDXU010000126.1 GCA_029058455.1 Paramuribaculum sp. | reverse complement strand
ATATTATTAAGCTTCTACGCTTCAAAATAATAGGATCGTAACGATAGAAAAAGATGTGATGTCACGGCATAGTTGTGACATTACATACAGATTTGGGTACAAATATCCGACTTATTTTCCATATTACCAAAAGAATTGAGTTTTTTTTTTGAGAATTAACAAACACACAGCAAGTTTTTAAACAAATGCTTTACATCCATCCCCACCAATAAAACGGAAAATGGCGGGCTTTGCTCACGCAAGGCCCGCCATCTATGTGAAGGAGCATTGGGACTGCCTTCACATCAGGGGAATCTATTCTTCTTTATGCAAAGATATTGATGGGATATTTATCTTGCTACTTTAACAGTGATAACTTTGCCGTTGGCCATAGTTGCGCGACGGATGCAGAGACCTGATTCGGGCTGAGCTGAGAGCTGACGGCCGGTGAGGTCGAAGTACTGGTTGGCAACAACTTCGCTTTCGTTGATAACGTCGGCCTTGACAGCGTCGATACCTGATTCAGCGGTAGCTGAAACATGGAATGTGGCAGACTGACCTTTGTAGGTGATAACTACGTCGGTTGACTGGATGGCAGAAGCGTTGTCACCGAGGTTGAACTCAACGTTGAGGTAACGGGGCTCAACATAGGGGTTGCTGAGGTTTGCGCGATAGTCGGCGATTTCGTCGTCGGTGGGATCTTCAACGATTACGCTGAGCCATGAGGGGAGGTCGTCGCCGTCGGCGGTCGAAATGATAACGTCGTCAGCTTTGGCGTCGGTGAGGATCATGTAGTCCCAAACCATTTCGCCTTCTGCGGGCCATACGTTAACGATATCGAGGGCCTCGTAGTCTTCCTGAGTGTTATAGCAGTAGAAGGGAGCCACATAGGGATACTCGATGCCGAGAGTCATGTTGAATGAAGCATAGTAGCATACGGCACCGGTTGAGAAAGAGGCGAGGTAGGGGAAGTTGAGCACGAATGAGTGAGTCTCGCCCTGATAGGTACCTTCAACCACAGCGGCTACCTGTTCGTTAACAGGGAGGATTTCGTGGTGTTCGTCAGCGGCCATGCTGCCGTAGCTCTTGCAATACATACCGCCGATAGAGGGCTGGAATGAGATGAATTTCTCATCGGTGAAGCCTGATACTACCATGATCATGGGGCAATCGATAAGAACATAGTTGAGCTCCTCAACACCGTCGTCGGTGGTGAGATCAACGTGGATCGACTGATAAGAGTCGGCGGGACAAGCTGATGAGAAGGTGTAAGCGGTTTTGTAGAGAACTTCGTCGGTGTTGCCGTTTTCATCAAGAGAGATGAAAGTGAAGGTGAGGGTTGCACCTGCCTCGCACTGAACGGTGGCGTTGAAGTTAACATAAGAGAGTGCATAGGGAGCAGCGGGAGCATCAAAGCGCTGAACGAAGCCTGATACTACAACGTCGCTGAGACCCTGATCGGCATAGGCTTTTTCCCACTGTTGGTTCATGGTTGCCTGACCGGCGCTACCACCGTGGAAAACAAATGAACGGAAGTTGCCGAAGAAGTTGGGGTTGGCAGAACCTGCGTGATAGGGGTATGCGCCGCCGTAGGTGGGATCGCTCCAGCCGTTGGCGTTGCAGACAGCGTTCATGTAGGTATCACCGGGGTTACCGTTACCACCATAGATAATAAACATATCGTTGTTGCCTGAAGGGGTGGCATATTGCTGGCCGTCATATTCGAGGGTAGGAACGGTCTGACCGTAGAGGGTCATGAAGTAGGGGGTAGCACCAAACGAGAGGTCGATGTCGTTGCTCTGCTTTTTGCCGTTCATATAATCCCATGTAAAGTCATAGCCTTCCTTGGCAATGCTTGTGAATCGGCCGGTAGTGGGGTCGTAGTAGTGAGAGTTGTTGAGCCAGAGGTTGTTGTAGATAGGAGCAACAACGGGATCGAGGGGAGAATAGTAGCCGTCTTCACCATTGACGCTCATGTTCATGATGGGGTAGAAGATCATCGGGGGAGTGAAGTAGCTCACGTTGAGAGTAGCAGCTGCGGGGATTTCGCCGGCGGGCTGAACTGCGGCGGGTTTGGCCACGTGTTCAACCACGGTGGGCATGAGAGCGGGATCGTCAACCCTGTTTACCACCTGTTTCAGTTCAGAGGCTGCCTGAGAGGGCTGGTCGGCGTTGTTGATAACGCGGGGCCCGGCTGCCGAAGCAGACACTGCAACGGCTGCGCCTGCGAGAACGAGTAAAGATTTTTTCATAATTGAATACCGATTGGTTAATTTTATAGGAAGCCGGGGTGAAATCCCCCGGCTTCCCGGTTAATGAAATAATTATGCTATTTTAACTACGATAACGTCGGCTGGATTGGCCTTGCTGACGAGACGTATGGTGGAGGGAGAGAGCACATTTTCGGTCTCGATAGTAAATTCGGTAGCTGCGAGAGCGTTGATGAAGGGTATGAGGCCGGGGATGTCGGCGAGACGGCGCACACCGTTGTTGTTGCCTTCGGTGGTTGAGTAGGCGATCTTGACGGTGTTATCACCGGTGGCGGTAACCGAGCCGTAGACATAGGCGGCAGCTGAAGAACCGCTCATGCGGAAAGAGAGGGCGTAGGTAGGCTGGGGCACACCTGATGAAACATAAGAGAGGTCAATGCCGGTGAAGTTACGCTTGAGGGCTGACTTGGTGTCGTCGGCAATCTTCGAGAGGAGTGTGGCGAAGGTGCCGGTGGTGTTGTCGAGATCTATGCGCCAGGTGAAACCGGGGGTAGAGTAGATTTCAGAGAGGGGGCGCGAAGTGATGACCACATCTTCGCCTTCGGGCACGATGAGACGGAGGCTGCCATCTTCAAGACGCTCAAACTCGTTGATTTGGAAGAGGTCGTCTTTGGCGGTCCATGTCTTTGAGCAACGGATACCGGTGGAGGTGACGATAAAGTTGACGGTCTGGGTCTGGGTGAGAGCGTCATCGCCGTCGGCCACGAGGTTCATCACGCCGGTGTTCATGCCCGAAACAGAGTAGTTGAGCTTGTCGTTTTTGAGAACGAGGGGCTCGAAGCGGGTGTTGAACATCGAGTTTTTGAGAACTGTGAGGTCGTTGAGATAGGTCTGCCAGTCAACGTCGGCGGGGAGGGGAGTCATGATGATGCGCTGACCATATTTCTTGCCTTTGAGACGCACCTGAGAGTCGGAGGCTTCCATCACCACAAACTCATAGTCGCCCTTGTGTCCGTAGCCAAGCTCGCTTTCGGAGGTGGTGGGCACGTCGATGGGGTCGGCGAGGATGTGGAACACGTTGTTGAACGACGAGAGCGAGAGCACGGGGCCGTTGTCGGTGATAAATTTATAGACAGAGGTTTCCTCGGCATATTTATTACCGAGCCACTGGTTGTTGCCGGCGATAGTCACGGCCATCGAGGGGTCGAAGCTCAGGATGTAGGTGTAGCCGGGCTCGTTGTCGTTGGTGAAATATTGCATGGCCCAACCGTTGGGGGCAGCCTGAAGAAGCTGGGCATATTCCTTTACGGCGGTGTTGAGACGGTCGGCCGACGACTGGTCGAAGAGATTGTCCTCTTCGTTAGAGCAAGCCACCATAACGGGGAGAGCGAGAGTGGCCGCCAATGCTATTTTTATAAAGGATTTCATTGTAATCGGATTGGAATTAAGGGGTTGAGAAATGCTCTAAATCACTTATACTGATTAACCTGGTTGCGGAGCGAATCCATAGGAATAGAGCTCTGACGGTGCTGAACCTCGTCGCGGAGCTCGTCGATGTCGAGACCCCATGCGTCTTTAAACCAGTTGCGGGCGATAGAAACCTTCTGCTCGATATTGGCTTTACCGTCGTTGAGGTCGGCGTCGGCCACGGGCACGAGCTCATACTGCTGCTGCATGCGCTTGATATATTCTTCCACGCCTTCGACAGTGGTGTGGATCTTTGAATATCCGCCGGGAGCGGAGCCTGTCTTGGCAGTGGTTTCAGCTATGCCGAAAAGACCGTTGTTAGCCTCGGGAGAGATGTAGAGGCCAACGTATGTGCGGTTGTCGTTCTCGCGGTCGGAAGGAGTGGCATAGTAGTAGTAAGCGTAGGCATATTCGTCGTTGAAGGTTGTTTCCCAACCTCTGGCGGCAATCCAAAGCATGAGATCCCACTGCTCGTAGGTGCGGGTGATGTAGTTGGCGCAGGTTTCAGCAAAGTCCTCACGGCTCTGAGACGAAGCGTAGGTAGTTGAGAAACCGAGCGAGTTGACGATAGCACCGTTGCGGTCCTGCCAGTTGTTGGGCTCGTAGTTGACGGTGTTGATAAGGTCAAACTCACGGGGATAGGTTTTGGTCTGGTGAAGGATGTGAGCGAACTCGTGGTGCATTGTCTTGAAGTAGTGCTCGTTGAGGAGCGAGGTGTTGTTGACGTCAAGCTCGTTGACCTTGAAGAGCGACACCTTAAGACCGCCTTCGGCAAGACCGAGAATCTCGGTGTGGTTGACGGGGTTGTAGGCGGGCGAACCGATGAGGTGGAGAATCTTGGGGCCGTATTGCTTGAGGAAGTCCTCACCCACGAGTTTGCCATAGACGTCAAACCAGAGGTATTTGGTGAGCAGGGCGAGATCTTCTGCTTTGTCGAGGGTAGCGGGCACGAGGTTGTAGCTCATGTCGGTGCCGATGTGCTGCATCTGGTAGCGGAACTCGCAGTTGTAGACCTTGAGGTAGTTGTCGCGAATCCAGCAGTCGAAAGCATAGGTGTAGCTGTCGGGATCGAGAACGTCGGTTTCGGAACCGAAAATGCTGTTATTGCGATCGGGCTCGTCGGAAGAGCAACCGGAGAGCAACGGCATTGAAATCAGGGCAGCGAGCGCCACGCC
>JAIDXU010000125.1 GCA_029058455.1 Paramuribaculum sp. | reverse complement strand
CGCTCATGGAAGTTTGGTTAAAATTTGTAAATTTCGTATAAGTCGCGCTAAATGATTGTTAATAATGTGACGGATTAAAGCTCGTGGCAGGGAACGGAGAGCCGTTTTCTGACTACCTTTGCCGTCTCATAATCAGATTTCCGGCGTGAAGGAGCTGTTTTTTCAGTAGCTCGATCGCGCGTTTATCTTCTGCGACTTATGAATAACATACTCAACACTCTTCCCTCGATAAATGCGGAGCGGGATGGCGGACGCACGGCGTTTAACTATCTCGACCGGTCGCTTGAACTCAGTTCGATTTCGAGTGCTGATTTCAACGACCGCACCTCCCTTATGGCTTACGCGCTTGAAACTCTCGGTCTTGAGCCGCAGCAGCGTGTGGCCGTGTTTTCTGAAAACAGGCTTGAAACCCTTATAATGGATTTTGCAATATATGCCAACCGCGGTGTGACAGTGAGCATTTATGCCACGTCGTCTGACGAGCAGGTGGAATATATATTGCGCGACAGCGGAGCCGTGGTGGTGGCTGTCGACACCGCCAAGCGTCTCGACGCTGTGATGAGAGTGAGAAAAAACTGCAAGGATCTGCGCCATGTGGTTGTCTATGACCGTGGTTTGGCCGAAAAATATCCCGGCGAGGTGATGGAATTCGGCAAAATGCTCAGTCTCGGCGAGGCGGCTACACCTGCCTGCCGCAAGGAGGTTGACGACCGCCGCAAGTCAGCCATGCCCGAGGATATGGCCACTATCATCTATACCTCAGGCACTACCGGCGAGCCTAAAGGCGCGGTGCTGACCCACAGGTCGTTTGACGCCGCTCTCGAGATTCACCGCGACAGGCTTGACATGCTGTCAACGTCTGACACATCGCTCTGTTTCCTCCCCCTGAGCCATATTTTTGAAAAGGCATGGACCTACTTCTGCTTCTACCGCGGCATTGAGGTGACTGTCAACAACGATCCTCACCGTATTCAGGAAGCGGTGGCCAAGGTGAGACCCACATGCATGTGTTCGGTGCCCCGATTCTGGGAGAAGGCCTATACCGCCATTCAGGAAAAAATCGCCTCGATGGGGTGGCTGCAGCGCACCCTTGTGGCCCGTGCCCTCAAGGTAGGGCGTCGCCGCAACCTCGATTATGTGCGCCTCGGCAAGAAGGTGCCCGTGTTGCTCGAAAAACAATATCAGTTTTTCTACAAGCGCATATTCCTCACCATGCAGAAGGCCATCGGCATAGAGCATGGCAATATATTTCCCACCGCCGGCGCCCCTCTGTCGCCCAACATCGTGGAGTTTTTCCACAGCTGCGGTGTGAATGTGATAATAGGCTACGGCCTGAGCGAGACCACCGCCACAGTGACCTGTTTCCCCAACGTGGATTATGAGATAGGCACCGTGGGCACAGTGTTGCCCGGCATTGAGGTGAAAATCGGCGATGAGGGGGAGATTCTTGTAAAGGGTCCCACAGTCATGGCCGGCTACTTCAACAAGCCCGAGGCTACTGCGGCCGCATTTACCGCCGACGGATGGTTCCGCACCGGCGACGCCGGCCGTTTTGACGAGCATGGCGCGCTGATACTCACCGAGCGTATCAAAGACCTCTTTAAGACTTCAAACGGTAAATATATCGCTCCTCAGGCCATTGAGAGCCGTTTGGGAGAGGATAAATTTATTGAGCAGGTGGCTGTGATAGGCGATCGCCGCAAATATGTCACCGCCATCATCATTCCTGCTTTCGAAGCGCTCAAAGAGTATGCCAAAGCCAAGAAAATCAGTTATAAATCGCTTGAAGAACTGGTTAAAAACAGCGAGATCCGCGACATGATTGCCAAGCGTATCGACGAGCTTCAGAGCAACTTCGCCGGATTTGAGCGCATCAAGAAGTTTACACTGCTTCCCAAAGCGTTTACGATGGAGGCGGGCGAGCTTACCAATACCCTCAAGATTCGCCGCCCCGTTATCGCGGCCCGCTATGCCTCGGAAATCGAGGCGATGTATGCCTGACCTGATATTATCCTCTCAGGGAGTTAAATATTATTTAATATGCAATAGAACCGGAGACTTGGCGTTATTTTTTATGCCGTGTCTCCGGTTTTATCTTTTGCCGGGACTTCTGCAAGATTCCATATTAACATAACCAACCGTTATAATCTGTTAGTTTTGATGAATAATCTCAG
>JAIDXU010000124.1 GCA_029058455.1 Paramuribaculum sp. | reverse complement strand
GTTGATTATATGAATTTTTTAATGGGAGAAAAGTGATTATTAGAAGCCGATACGTATGCCGCCCGAGATACAACGGATTCCGCTGTAAACCTCACCTTCGGAGCTGGTATAGCTCTGACGGGGATCGAGACCTTTGCGGGCTGACCAGAGAGCTACATTTTCAGCAGCGCCGTAGATGCGGAGCTGTGAGAGGTGGAGCTTCTGAACAATAGAACCGGGGAATGAATATCCGATGGTCACATTGTTAAGGCTGAGATAGTTGGATGAAACGAGCCAACGGTCAGATGAGCTGTTTGAATAGCTGTCGAGGGCGTCGAGACGGGGCACATCGGTGTAGGGATTTTCGGGAGTCCATGCTTTGAGAATATCCTTGGCCCAAACACGGCCATAGTCAGAGCTGTGCATGTTGAACTGATAGGTGTAATCCCAGATTTTGCCGCCGAACTGATAGGCGAAAGCAAGCGAGAGATCGAAACCATAGGCTTGGAACGTTGTGCCGAAGCCGCCATAGGCTTTAGGCATGAGGTTGCCGGTAGCGGCACGGTTATTGTTTGAGGCTTCGCTATAGTCGGTTGAGGCATATTCATATTCCTTACCGTTTTCATCTTTACCTTTCACCCAATAGAGTGCGAGACCGGTTGAGGGATCAACACCAGCATATTTGGGAAGATAGAGCTGATACATCGAGCTGCCCTCGGCATAATATGTCGAGCCGTTGATAAACTCGCCGTCAAGGTCGGGATGGAGCTTGAGAATCTTGTTGTTGATAAAGGTGATGTTGGCGTTGATATCCCACATGAAGTTGCGGGTGGCGATGGGGCGGTAGTTGAGCTCGATTTCACAACCGTTGTTGCGCATCGAACCTATGTTCATCGACATCATAGTGTAACCGTTGGAGGGTGCCACAGGCTTGTTATAAAGCATGTCGGAGGTCTGACGGTTGAAGTATTCCACCGTACCGCTCAGTTTGCCTTTCATCAATGAGAAGTCAAAACCAATGTTGAAGCTGTTGGAGGTCTCCCAAGTGATGTCGGGGTTGCCTTTATAATAAAGTGTGCCGTCTGACCACACACCGTTGCTGCCGGTTACCTGATACTGATCCTGCCAGGGATAGTAGTTCACATAGCCGGTGGAGTAGAGCAGGTTGTCGTTACCCTGCTGACCGAACGAGGCTTTGAATTTGAGCTGGTCAACCCAGGTGACATCGTTCATGAAGCTTTCCTGAGCTATATCCCAAGCGGCTGAAACCGACCAGAAGTTACCCCAGCGTTTTGAGGGAGCGAAACGTGAGGAAGCGTCGCGACGATAGGAGGCGCTGAGGAAGTAGCGGCTCATGAGAGTGTAGTTTATGCGGGCAAAGATACCACGGGTGCTGTAGTTGTTGGTGCTACCGCCCCCGTTGCGGTTGTCGATGGTGTTGCTGATAACCCATGAGTTTGGAAGATAGAGGTTCTGACCCTGTGCAAAGCCGTTCTCATAATAGTAGGCATACTGCTCGTAACCTATCAGGGCGTCGAGCTCGTGACTGTCACCGAATGAGCGGCGATAGTTGGCAAGAGCCTGAAGGTTGAGGGCCGAGGTGTGCATGTATTGCTGAATTGCGGTACCGCCATAAGAGGCGCTCTGACCATAGAGAGGATTGCCGAGGTCATGATAGCGGGTGTTGTCGATAAAGAGACCTGCGGTGCCTGTCACGGTAAGGCCGGCGATAGGAGTGAGCTGAACAAACCATTTGCCGTTGAGCACATCGGTGAGATATTCGGTAGTGTTATAGAGAAGGTCACCTTTGGTGTTGGACATCGACATATAGTTACGCGTGTAGGGAGTGCTGCGGCCGTCACCGTAGTCATAAACGGGGCGGTTGTAGATTTCGTTATAGACAATGTTGCCGGCGGCGTCGCGCACGAACACGGGATAAACCTCGGCGATAGTGTTGGCGAGGTTGAAGGCGTTGGCCGAAGAGCCTGAGCCTTCAAGATCGGGATAGCCTGAGTTGGTGTAGGTATAGGTGAGGTTGGTGCCGACTTTCAGCCATTTGTTAACCTGATAGTCGAAGCTTGCGCGGGTTGAGAAACGGTCGAAATGAGAGCCGTCGATGAGGCCTTCGTCGTTAAGATATGCACCTGAAATATAGAAGTTATAGCGGTCGCTGCCACCTGAAACACTGAGGTTGTATTCCTGACGGAGACCGTTGCGGAGCATTTCTTTTTCCCAGTTGTCGGGAGTGTAATAGTAGTTGCCCTCGGTATAGCCGCGTTTAGCATTGGGATTCATCACGCCACCGGGGAGAATGAGCGATTCGCCTTCGGGAACGGTGAAGGTGGTGTAGCCGATGCGGGGAAACAGGTTTTGGTTGGCATAGGCATGAGCGGCTGCAGCCGACATGGTCTGATTGTAATAGGCCGAGTTGTAGAGTGTCTTGTAGACAAGGGGGAGATATTCTTCGGCTTTGCTGATAACGTCATAGTTGGGCACTGCACGTGAGTTACCACCCCAGCGGGCATCGAAGTTAACCTTTGTAGTGCCCGATTTGCCCTGTTTGGTGGTGATGAGGATAACGCCGTTGGCACCGCGTGCGCCATAGAGAGCGGCGGCAGCGGCATCTTTGAGCACGGTCATGTTTTCAACGTCCATAGTGTTGATCGAAGCGATGTCACCGTCATAGGGGAGACCGTCAACAATATAGAGAGGGCTCTGACCTGCGTTGATCGAGCCTACGCCGCGAATGCGAACCGAAGGAGCTACGCCGGGCTGACCGTTGCTGCTGAGAGTCTGCACGCCTGAAACCTTGCCCGAGAGAGCCGAGGTCACGTCGGTAACAAGAGCATTTTCGATGGCTTCGGCTTTGACAACGGAGGCAGAACCGGTATAGGCTGATTTTTTAGCTGTGCCATAGGCCACCACCATTACTTCGTCAAGCTGATTTTCATGATTGGTGAGTTCGATGTAAAGAGGTTTGTCGCCGATCTCAACGTTGCGGGTCTGCATACCTACATAGCTCACCATAAGATGGGTTACCGAAACCGGAAGCGAGATTGAAAACTTACCCTGGATGTTGGTGGCGGTAGCCGTACCACCTCCTACGGGTGTGATAGTGGCGCCGATAAGGGGCTCGCCATCATCTGCATAAACCACCTGTCCGGTGACAGTGCGGGTTTGTGCTGAGGCAATGGCCACCCAGGCCACTGTCAGTAATAATAAAAACAGCTTTTTCATTTTTAAATTAGAAATTGTGA
>JAIDXU010000123.1 GCA_029058455.1 Paramuribaculum sp. | reverse complement strand
TTACCAGCTCTGATACATGCCTCTGAGCTGTTGTCGCGCAACCGTATCGTTGAGATCTACAATTACGGAATCAAATCCGCCCTCCTGCGCCGGTTCAGTATCCTCGGCCTCTTCAGGCAAAAGGTCGTCGGGCATTACTTCATTTTCGTCGTTATCTTCGTTGTCGTGGCGCATGGTTTTGAGATTAGGGATTTTCGTGCAAAATTACAAAAAATATTTAATAGATGTGTAGTCGTAACATCTTTTTCGTCTGCCGTACTTTATTTTAGGAATTGTGTGTGATAAGCTCAACCAATTTTTTGTATATTTGTAGGCTCATATTTGGCCGACATCCGTAAAGGGTCGAGGCTAAAGATATGGCAGTGACCTGAAATTCAGAATAAATCTTTCTCGTATATAGAAATAACATCAACGAAATGAGAGTATTGAAATTCGGAGGCACTTCGGTGGGAACTCCCGAAAGCCTGCGCAATGTCAAACATATTGTGGAAGACTATGTTGCTTCCTCTCCTTCGGGCGAACCGGTTATTGTGGTCGTGTCGGCTCTCGGAGGAATCACCGACCGACTCATAGCCATTGGTCATGAAGCTCTTAACAACCGCGGCAACTCATTTGTAGAGCCTTTCGACGCAGTTGTGAAGCGTCATCATGATGTGATCGACGCGATGGTTGAGCCTTCGAGCAAAGCTATCGTCAAATCAAAGGTCGACGCCATGCTCGACGAACTCTTCAACATCTATCGCGGCGTGAGTCTCATAGGTGACCTTTCGGCCCGATCGCTCGACATAATAGTGAGCTACGGTGAGCGTCTTTCGTCAACCATCATTGAGCATATCTTCGATGTGCCGACAATAAGACTCGACTCACGCAAGTTTATCAAAACCGTAAGCCAGTTTGGAAAGCATGTGCTCGATGCCGAAACCACACGCTCACTCATCGGCGAGACGTTCACTCCCGAGGTCATGACGCGCAACAGCGTGATTCTCGTGCCCGGCTTCATAAGCACCGACACCAAAGGCGACATTACCAATCTCGGCCGAGGAGGCAGCGACTATACCGCAGCCATCCTTGCGGCAGAGCTTCCGGGAGTGAAGCAGCTGGAGATATGGACAGATGTTGACGGATTTCTAACCGCCGACCCGAGAGTCGTGCCGGGAACCTATGTGATAGATTCACTCTCGTTTATCGAAGCTATGGAGTTGTGCAACTTCGGAGCGAAGGTTATCTATCCGCCGACTATCTATCCGGTGTTTCACAAAAACATTCCTATTCTGATTAAAAACACCTTCAATCCCTCCGCACCGGGCACTCTGATATGCGACAGACCTATAACCGAGAAATCATCGGCAAATGACGATGAGAACGAGAGCGACAAGGCTATCAAAGGTATCAGCTCGATCAACGACACCTGCCTTATTACCGTGAGCGGTCTCGGCATGGTTGGTGTGATAGGTGTTAATTCAAGAATATTCAATGCACTGGCCCGCAATGGTGTGAGCGTGTTCCTCGTATCTCAGGCATCGAGCGAAAACACCACCTCGTTTGCCGTGAGAAACATTGACGCCGACAACGCTGTCAAAGCTCTCGAATCGGAATTTATGGCCGAACTTCAAACGGGCGAAATCAACCCGATGGTTGTGGAACGCAATCTTGCCACCGTTGCCATCGTGGGTGAAAACATGAAACAGGCTCCCGGTGTGGCCGGCCGCCTGTTTAACACCCTCGGCCGAAACGGCATTAACATAAAAGCCTGCGCACAGGGCGCCTCCGACACCAACATCTCGTTTGTGATTGAGCTTGCCGACGAACGTAAGGCACTCAACGTAATCCACGACAGTTTTTTTCTCTCTGACACCCGGGTTCTCAACATTTTCATAGTGGGAATTGGCAACGTTGGGTGTCACCTTCTTCAGCAGCTTGCCCGCCAGCAACAACATCTCCTCAAATCAAAAGCGCTGAAGCTCAAAGTGGTGGGTATTGCCAATTCCCGTAAAGCGGTTTTCGACTCAAACGGCATCGATCTGTCGAAATGGCGCCAACTGCTCGACAACTCGCTCCTCTCCTCCGCGCCTCATCTGATACTCAACGAGATTCTCGGCATGAACCTCTATAACTCGGTGTTTGTCGACTGCACGTCGTCGCCCGACATAGCAGGTCTTTATGCCTCGCTCCTCTCAAGGAATATCAATGTGGTGACGGCCAACAAAATCGCTGCCTCATCTGAATACGAAAACTACCGCAACCTCAAGAATATCGCCCGTCGCAAGGATGTAAAATTCCTTTTCGAAACTAATGTAGGAGCCGGTCTGCCCATCATTAACACAATCAACAATCTTATCAACTCGGGCGACAAAATTCTGCGCATTGAAGCCGTATTGTCGGGCACGCTCAACTTCATCTTCACCAATCTCAGCGCCGACGTCGCGCTGTCGGAGGCGATAAGAAGAGCCATGACCAACGGCTACAGCGAGCCTGACCCACGCGAAGATCTTTCAGGCAGAGATGTGGTGAGAAAAATCGTCATTCTCGCCCGTGAAGCCGGATTGAAATGCGAGCAGGAGGATGTGGAGAAAAATCTCTTTATTCCCCCGAATCTGTTTAACGGGTCTCTCGACGATTTCTTCAACAATCGCGCCGAGGTCGACCGTGAAATGGAGTTGAAGCGACTTGAAGCTGAAAAGGCGGGCGAACGCTACCGATTTGTCGCCTCGCTGAGCGAAAACGGCCACCTTGCCGTAGG
>JAIDXU010000122.1 GCA_029058455.1 Paramuribaculum sp. | reverse complement strand
CCCAACACATGGCCGGCACCGCAGAGCCGCTCGACCTCGACCTGATTTGCAAGGAAAATGCGCTCACAGTGCCGTCAATCGTGCTTGAATCGGTGAAGCGAAACAACAGCGCCCGAAACGGCTACTTTGACAGTCTCGTGAGCCTTGACCCGACCGACGCACTCAAAAAAATCAAATGTCCGGTTCTGGCCCTCAACGGCTCAAAAGACACTCAGGTCAACCCCGCAACCAATCTGCAGGCTTTCAGCCTCTATATTCCCAAAGCTGAAATTCACGAGATGGACGGGCTCAACCACCTGTTTCAGAATTGCACCACCGGCGAAGTCTCGGAATATAATCAAATCAAAGAAACCATCTCCCCCGAAACCCTCACCCTCATCACCACCTTCCTCCTCCGTCAATAACCCCACTCATCCATTTTAATAACAATAATGGCACAGCATCCCTTCATAGAATCCTTACAGGTAAAATCACTGGGACTATTCGATGATCTCAAAGTTGACTTTACTCCCGGCCTTAACATTATCATTGGCCCCAATGCTTCCGGCAAGACCTCATTATTGAGAGCTATAACATTTTGTTTCAACTCCTTACCACTCAGCAAAATGAAATACTCTCCGGAGGCCTCTTTCGGAATAACCGTAAACAAGGGTGATGACTCAACTTTTATGGCGGGATATGATGGATTTACCAAAGGAAACGACACATATCAGGGTGGTGATATTAACGTAGGCAAATCATTTCCCGCTCCGTCATATAATCCTTTATCCGGTCAAGTGCCTTATAATCTTCTCGCTATCGGCGCCCATCGCTACTTTGACTATGAAGCGATAAAGTTTATGAAAAGAGAGGATGAACAAAGTCAGGCCAAATATATCTATGATCAACGGAACTCAGTTCAAATCGACAAACCGACCCTTCCGTCTATAAAGCAATGGATGATTAACCGCTACTTCCAGATTGACAAGCCGTGGGCGGAAATTGAAAAAGCCAACTGGGATAATATTATGGGCAATCTCTCTCAGATAGCTCCTGACGGCTATTCTTTCTCTCTAAAGGAGATAGGGCGAGACCTCGAACCGAAATTCGAGCTTGACGGCAATGTGTGCTATCTTGAAGAACTGTCGAGTGGTTTTAAATCTATTCTCGCGATAGTATTCTCAATCGTGCAATGGATAGAGCTTGTAAATGAGGGTGAAAAAAGGCTCATTGAAAATGCCGAGGGCACAGTGTTAATCGACGAGATAGATTCCCACCTACATCTTTCATGGCAAGCCACTATCGCACCTGCGCTCAGTAAACTGTTCCCCTCTCTGCAGTTTATTATCACAACCCACTCTCCGCTGGTAATGTCGACTGTGAGAAACGATGATATCAACTCCATTCAAAAACTCGTCTATATCAAAGACCAAGGATTCAGAGGTGAAAAAATATACACATACGGCAACGATGCTTCAAGCATAATTTCCGGAACATTGAATAGTGTGCCACGCGATATTCCGTCTGATAATCAGTTCTCTATATTGTTTGAAATGATCGATAACGAACAATATCCCCAGGCCTTCGACAAATTATCGGAACTTAAAGAAATTTATGGTGCTATACCCGAGTTGGCAAAAGCAGAATCGATGTTGGCATTTTTAGCTCCCGACGATGATAACGATTAAAAAGAACAAGGAGCCTGAAAGCCTCACCCGTTTCAGGGCAAGCGGAGGTAAGAAATTCGACGACCTGGATTCAGAGACAAAAAATGACCTTAGAGACGCTCTGCTCAAAGAGCAGGGCTATCTGTGCGCTTATTGCATGGAGCAGATCGGCCGCAATAAAGACGATCGTTATAAGGATGTAAAAATCGAGCATGTCATTCCAAGATCAATCACTCAGACAGACCCCGACGCGAATGTCAGACTGCTTGAAATCAACTACAACAATCTCGTTGCGGTATGCAACGGAGTGACCAACGGTCATACACACTGCGACACAAGTAAAAAAAATACTCCTATTAGTCTGAACCCCTGTAATTCCGCCGTCGAACAATCTATTAAGTATAAGACTAAAGAC
>JAIDXU010000121.1 GCA_029058455.1 Paramuribaculum sp. | reverse complement strand
CATTAGTACCGACATGGGATAATATACCATCGGTTTATCATAGACCGGCAGCAGCTGTTTGCTCACACCTTTGGTGATAGGATAGAGTCGTGTGCCGGAGCCTCCTGCGAGAATTATGCCTTTCATCTGCTTATTTGGTAGTTTGATTATTTATAACGCGCCCACTTGATAAGATCCTTGACTGTGGGCTTTTTACCATACATGAATATGCCTATGCGATAGATTTTGGCGGCAAACCATACTATTGCGGCCACACCTGCGATGAGAAGCACGAGAGAAACAATGATTTCCCATGCGGGCACACCGTAGGGTATGCGGGCCATCATGACCATAGGTGAGGTGAAGGGGATGATAGAGCTCCAGAACGCCATAGCCGAGGAGGGCTCGGTGGCGGCTGTCATGCCAAACACCAGACCGAGGATGATAGGTACTAAAGATACGCTCTGCAGCTGAGAAGCATCCTGAATATTGTCGACAGCCGAGCCGATAGCCGCGAAGATAGCGGCATAGAACAGGAATCCGAGAACGAGGTAGAGCGTCAGCACTGCAAAGGTCGAGATAATATATCCGGGATCGGTGAAGATCGAGAGGGCTGCCATAATATCGCTGTCGATCGACGCCTGAGCTATATCAAGGCTGCCTGAATTGACAGCAGCTACTTCGCCGGCGATCTCAGCGGGGAGAATGGCGGGAAGTAATATAGCGCTGAACAATATCAGCAGTCCTGCCCAGATGACTATTTGAGTGACAGCCACAAGACCGATACCGGCTATCTTGCCGAGCATTAGTTTGGTGGGGCTGACCGATGATACTACAATCTCAAGCACTCGGTTGTTTTTCTCCTCGATTATAGACGTCATCACCATCTGACCATAGAGCATCAAGAACATGTAGAGCACGAAAGTGAGGGCGAAGCCGAGAAAGTAGCTCACGGCTGCCGATTGCTCCTTGTCGCTATCGGTGCGTGTCGACGAGATAGTGAGGTTGGGAGTGACCTGCTTGAGAATCTCCGAGAGGTTTTCGATGTTATAGCGTTTGAGGCGCTCTTTCTCAACAATCTGCTCAACGCTTTTCTCAATAGCAGATTCGAGAGCCATTGACGATGAGCCGTTGGTGTAGAGTTTGAGAGGTTTGTCGCTATCTATCAGACCGGCCGGTATCTCGAGCACACCGTCGGCCGATTCGATATTGATGAGCGAGTCAACGGCCAGTGACGACAGTATGAATTTAATTTCGTCATCGTCGTTGTCGGATTGAGCGGCTATGAGAGCCGGTCCAACAATATAATCGGGATCGGAAATATAGATTGTGCGGTCGGTTTTGCCTCCATACACCATCAGAAGTGTGGGTATTATCATCATAGCTACCATCAATACCGGCAGGGCTATGGTAGTGATAAGAAAGCTTTTTTTACGCACGCGCTCATAAAACTCGCGCTCTATGATAAGTGATGTCTGTGACATGAATATTAGTTGAATGATTGGGTTTCGTTTATTTTGTGTTTGACTCGTTGACGGCCTGAATGAAGATGTCGTTCATCGACGCGGTGGCTTCGTTGACGCCGAGCAGCGTTGCTCGGTTGTTGACAAGCTCGATTGCCTCTTTGAGCCGGTTGCCGGGATTAAGTCTGAAATCGAGCAAATGGCGGCCGTTTTTGTCGTCGGAGAGATTGAATTTTCCGGCTATGTTTTCAAGAGTGCCCATGATTTCAGCAGGGTTGGCGTCGGTAAATGTGAAGGTGTAACGACCTTCGGCATATTCGCGTCTCAGCTTGGCAACATTGCCGGTGAGAATGTTGCGCGAATGATTTATGAGGGTTATGTTGTCGCATATTTCCTCGACCGACGCCATGTTGTGGGTAGAGAAAATCACGGTTGATCCTTCGTTTTTGAGTTTGAGAATTTCGTCTCTGAGCAGTCCTGCGTTGATTGGGTCGAAACCTGAGAACGGTTCGTCGAAAATCAGCAGTTTGGGTCGGTGGAGCACCGTGACGATAAACTGCACTTTCTGAGCCATGCCCTTTGATAACTCCTCGACTTTTTTATTCCACCAGTCGGAAATGCCGAATCGCTCAAACCATTCTTTGAGCTGACGTGTGGCGTCACCCTTTGACATGCCTTTCAAGCGGGCGAAAAACAGAGCCTGTTCGCCAACCTTCATCTTCTTATAAAGGCCGCGCTCCTCGGGGAGATAGCCTATATAGGCAGTGTCGGCGGCTGTGAGACGGTGACCCATAAACTCAACTTCGCCTGAATCGGGGGCGGTGATATGGTTGATTATTCTGATGAGAGTGGTTTTGCCGGCGCCGTTAGGACCAAGCAGACCATATACAGTCTGCTCCTCCACATCAAAACTCACATTGTCGAGCGCAAGGTGGTTGGTGTAGGATTTGCTGACGTTTTTAACTTGAAGAATCTTGTTGTTCATTAGCAGGTAGATGTCTTTTCAATAGCTTTCGAACGGAAAAAACGGTCGATAATCACTGCTATCGCGCCGTCGCCGGTCACATTACATGCGGTGCCGAAGCTATCCATTGTGATATAAAGAGCTATCATCATAGCGCAGTCTTCGGAACTGAATCCAAGCACCGAGCCAAGCAATCCGAGTGAGGCCATGATAGCACCTCCGGGAATACCGGGTGCGGCTACCATAGTCACGCCGAGCAGCGCTATGAAGTTGATAAACATGGGGAAGGAATAAGGCTGATGATGGAGTATCATCAGGGTGAGGGCACACGCCACGATTTTGAGCGTGGAGCCGCTGAGATGGATAGTGGCGCAGAGAGGAATGGTAAATCCGGCAACCTCCTCGCTGACTCCCATTTTTATGGCCTGACGCAGTGTTACCGGAATGGTGGCGGCACTGCTTTGTGTGCCTAAGGCGGTGAAGTAGGCCGGTAACATTGATTTGAGCATCTTAAAGG
>JAIDXU010000120.1 GCA_029058455.1 Paramuribaculum sp. | reverse complement strand
TTGTCGAGATTCTGAGCAGAGATTGCTGTGCTGCTTCCAAGAAGCACTGCAAGGATTAATAAAGCTTTTTTCATAACTAATTTTTGGGTTTTGTTTGTTTTTATTTATCTAACATTATTCGTTTAAAAAAGGTTTTTTCAAACGTTGTTTTTTTTGGATTTTTGCGATATTTTTTTGCTTAATCGGGGCTGAGGATATTTCTGCGGGGGTTAGAAATCAAGCGGTGCGTCTCCCGGCCCGGTGAGAAAATCGTCGTTGACCGGTGTAAATCCGCTTTGGGGCGCGGCCGGAGATGCCTCCATAAAGTCGCCCGTGTTGATTCTCGAACTTACCGTTGAGAGCGACGCGAGGTTTTCGTCATCGTCCCAGTTCTGGGAACGGGCATATTTGGCTTTAAATCTCATCTTCACATCATCCACGCGACCCGAACGGTGTTTGGCCACGATAAATTCCGCCAATCCGCGGATATCGTTGCCGGCGGCGTCGGTGTCGCTTCGCGTGTAATATTCCGGTCGGTGAATGAAGCATACTATGTCGGCGTCCTGCTCTATGGCGCCGCTCTCGCGCAGGTCGCTCAGCTGAGGGCGCTTGCCCTCCTTGCTGTCGCCGCGGCTCTCCACCGAACGGTTGAGCTGCGACAGAGCCACGATAGGGATATTGAGCTCCTTGGCCAGTTGCTTCAAAGAGCGCGAAATCATACTCACCTCCTGTTCACGCGAGCCAAACTTCATGCCTGAGGCATTCATGAGCTGCAGATAGTCGATGATTATAAATTTCACACCATGTTCTCTCACAAGGCGGCGAGCCTTGGTGCGCAGCTCAAACACCGACAACGACGGGGTGTCGTCGATATACAGATGCGCGCCATAGAGGTTCTTGATACGCGCCATGAGCTGATCCCACTCCGAGCCTGTAAGTTTGCCGCTCTTGATTTTCTCACTTTCAAGCTCGCACACATTACTTATGAGACGGTTCACGAGCTGGAGGTTTGACATTTCGAGCGAGAAGATAGCCACAGGTATATTATAGTCAACCGACATATTCTTGGCCATCGACAGCACGAAAGCGGTCTTACCCATAGCGGGGCGGGCGGCTATGATTATAAGGTCGGAGTTCTGCCAGCCCGAGGTGAGTTTGTCAAGCTCATGATAGCCCGACTGCAGTCCGCTCAAACCCGAGGTGCGGTTGGCGGCAGCCTGAATCTGCTCGATAGCCATGCCGATCACCGGGTCGATCTGGGTTACATCTTTCTTGAGGTTGCGCTGGGTTATTTCAAAGAGCCTGCCCTCAGCCTGCTGAAGGAGGTCTTCCACATCGTTGCTCTCGTCAAAGGCGTCGCGCTCTATCACTCCGGCAAAGGTAATCAGCTCGCGGGCCAGATATTTCTGAGCCACGATACGAGCGTGATATTCCACATTGGCGCCCGAAGCCACCCTCATGGTGAGCCCTGACACATAAGCCGGGCCGCCCACTTCGTCGAGAGTGCGGTCGAGACGCAACCTTTCGGTCACGGTGAGCATGTCGATGGGCTGTTGCGACGCGCCCAGACTCTGGATAGCCTGATAGATCTTACTGTTGGCCGGCTCATAAAAACATTCCGGCTTGAGAATGTCGCAGACGGTGGTATATGCGTCTTTCTCAAGCATCAGCGCTCCCAACACGGCAGCTTCAAGTTCGCTGTCGTGGGGCGGTTGCTTACCTCCGAAATCATACAGAGATAGCTCTTTTTTATCAAACCGGCGCCGCGGAGAGCCCGGCATCTGCTGCTGATTTTTATCGGCCATTAGTAGTGTTAATCAAACGGCAATCAGGAGAGAGAGATTGCGAGTTGCAAATTTAATAATTTTTTTTGTAATTTTACAGACGATTTTTTCACTTTTTTTAGTAGCAATGATTCTTTTCCCCAACTGCAAAATCAACCTTGGGCTTGACATAATAGAGCGCAGAAGCGACGGCTATCACAATATTTCTTCGGTTATGGCTCCCGTGGCATGGACCGACATTCTCGAAATAGTGCCTTCGGCTTCGGGCAAAACCACCCTTACCGTCACCGGCAACGCAATAGCTTGTGAGCCTGAAAAAAATCTGGTGATGAAGGCTGTCAATCTTCTTTCGCTCGAAGCCGACATTCCCCCGGTGGATATTTTTCTGCGCAAAGTCATTCCCGACGGCGCGGGGCTCGGAGGGGGCTCGGCCGACGCCTCCTTCACCCTAATAGGTCTCAACAGGATGTTCTCGTTGGGGTTTTCCGATGACCAACTTGCCGAAATAGCCGCCGGAATAGGAGCCGATTGCCCGTTTTTTATATATAATAATGTGTGTGAGGTTTCGGGCATAGGCACAACCATCACTCCACTCCCCTGCGATCCTCTCGCCGGACTGTGGATAGCGATAGTCAAACCGGCCGAGGGAGTGTCGACCCGCGAAGCATACGCCGGTGTCACTCCACATATTCCCGCGCGTCTGCCGGCCGAGATAGTGATGTCGGCGCCCCCCTCGCGATGGGAAAGCGAAGGGCTCAAAAATGATTTTGAAGCCACCGTCGCCACCTCGCGTCCTGCCATTGCCCGTGCCATTTCCACCATCCGCCAAATGGGGGCTCTCTATACCTCGATGAGTGGCAGCGGCGCCGCAGTCTACGGGCTGTTTGACTCGGCTGACAATTTGTCAGCACGCCTCGAAGCCGCTTTCCCGGGTCATGACATTTTTGTTGGAAAAGCATCTCCCGGCTCTGTCGACTGAACGTAATCGACATTAAATTTGTTATCAAAGAGAAACCCGCAGAGTTTGGCAACATTTTTGCGGGGCAATATGACACAAGGCTCCGGCCTTTGTCTCATTCTCTTTTTTCAACTCCCCTTATAAGATAATGGAAATGGACAATCACAAGCAGAATCAACAGCAGCAGAAACCCAATTCAGC
>JAIDXU010000012.1 GCA_029058455.1 Paramuribaculum sp. | reverse complement strand
TAACTTTGCACCCGTTTTTCGCGAATCAGCTCCCCGCGGCTCTGCGGTAAGACGGTTTAAAGCGATTACTTTTCAGAAAAAATAATTCACTTCGCGAAGCATGGCAAGCCACGACTCTACCAATTTCGACAATATGCCCGACAATGACAATGACCGTAATGAGGGCGGTGGTCACATTTTTGCGTTTGAGCAGATAGTTAGCAATACGGGCAACGAACCCGCGACCGATTATAACGACCTGCCCATATTGCCGACCCGCGACCTTGTGTTGTTTCCGGGGGTGACTTTTCCCATCACTCTCGGTCGTGAGCGCTCGGCCAAAACCGCTCAGGAGGCGTCTGACAAGGGTATATATATCGGTATTGTGTGTCAGCGCGATCCTATGGTTGAGGAGCCTACAGTGCCGGTCGATCTCTATCGCTACGGAGTGTTTGCCAAAGTTATAAAACTATTAAAATTGCCCGACGGTCGGCAGACTGCTCTCGTGAGCGCCGGCGGCAAATTCAAAATACTCGGTGCGGGAGCCGGCAAGATTATGCCGGGAGCCCTTTCGGCAGCGGTCAAGCCTGTGAAAGAGGTGGCCGCAGCACCTTTCGACCGCGAGTTTTCATTTATAGCCGAACAGGTCAAGCACACGGCTCTCGAGCTGCTTCGTCCCATGCTTGACTCCCATTCGGAAATGGTTGTCAATATCGAGAATACCGACGATTATGACGACACCATCAACCGCGTGGCTACCAACGCACCCATCTCACCTGCCGAAAAAATTGAAATGCTCGGCCTTTATCGAATGAAGGACAGGGCTTTCGCTCTGCTCACAGCTCTGAGCCGCGTGAGCGAGATAGCCGGCATGGTAAATCAGATAAAGGAAAAAACATCACAGGCCTTGAGCGAACAGCAACGCTCGGCCTTTCTCCAGCAGCAGCTTGAGATTATTAGGCAGGAACTTTATGGAGCGCAGTCAGACGACAGCTCCAACTTGCGCGAGCGTGCCGCCGAAGTGAAACTCACCGACGACGCCCGCAAGATGTTTAACCGTGAGCTTGACAAGCTGCAGCGTCTCAATCCTCAAAATCCTGACTATATGGTGGTCTACAATTATCTCGACCATCTGCTCAGCCTGCCGTGGGGTGAATATTCACCGCTGCCCGAGGGTAATGTCGCGGATGCCCGCGCCTGTCTCGAAAAAGATCATTACGGTCTTGAGAAGGTGAAGGAGCGCATTGTCGAGCAGCTTGCCGTGATGCTCAACAATCCTGAAGGCAATAGCCCCATAATCTGTCTTGTTGGCCCTCCCGGAGTGGGCAAAACCTCACTCGGAAAGTCGATTGCCGCCGCTCTCGGGCGCAAATACCAGAGAGTGTCGCTCGGAGGTATGCACGATGAAAGCGAATTGCGCGGTCACCGCCGCACATATATAGGTGCTATGCCGGGCCGTATAATCGATGCCATTCATCGTGCCGGCACCGCCAATCCGGTGCTTCTGCTTGATGAAATCGACAAGATGAGTTCGGATTATAAAGGCGATCCGGCAGCCGCTATGCTCGAGGTGCTTGATCCCGAGCAGAACTCGCGTTTCCACGACAATTATACCGATGTGGATTTTGATCTGTCGAAAGTGCTGTTTATCACCACGGCCAATACTCTCTCAACTATCCAGCAGCCGCTGCTCGACCGCATGGAGGTGATAGATATATCGGGCTATCTTCTTGAAGAAAAAGTAGAGATAGCACGCCGTCATCTTCTTCCCCGCCTGCTCGGTCAGCTCAATTTTGAAAATTCGGGTTTTGAAATCTCTGATTCCGCACTTGAGGCCCTGATCGAAGGCTACACATCGGAAAGCGGAGTGCGTCAGCTTGAAAAACAGCTTGCATCGCTTGTGAGAAAAGCCATACTTGCCAAGATGTCGGAAACCGACTTTCCCACACCTGTCGAGCCTTCCGACCTTGAAAAACTGCTTGGCGTGGCTCCATATACCCGTGACCGCTATGAGGGTAACGATTATCCCGGCGTGGCCACCGGTCTTGCATGGACACCCGTGGGTGGCGAGATACTTTATGTCGAGACTTCGCTTGCTCCGGGCAAAGAGGGACTCACACTTACCGGTTCGCTCGGCAACGTGATGAAAGAGAGTGCGTCGATAGCCCTGCAATATGTCAAGGCCCACGCCGAGCAACTCGGCATCGAAGCCAAGAAACTTGAAAATAACGCCGTGGCGATACATGTGCCCGAGGGTGCCATACCTAAAGACGGACCGTCGGCCGGCGTGACAATGATAACCTCGATAGTGTCGGCGCTAACCGGCCGTAAGGTCACTGCCGGCATAGCTATGACCGGAGAGATAACCCTTCGCGGCAAAGTGCTTGCCGTGGGTGGCATAAAGGAAAAGATACTTGCCGCCAAGCGCGCGGGAATATCAACCATCGTGCTTCCCGCTCAAAACCGACGCAACATTGCCGAGATTCCGGAACGTTATGTCAAGGATATGACTTTCCACTATGTAGACAATATCACCGAACTGCTTGATTATACACTGGCATAAAAATTGGTGAATTGGCAATTTTTGCCTAATTTTGCAATATTAACAACCATCACATATTTAAATCCATCTAAGCATTATGGCTGACAATACACCTGTAAAGGAATCAGAGGAACTTGTAAATTCGAAGGGCCTCAATTTTGTGGAGCAAATCGTGGCCGACGACCTTGCCGCCGGTAAAAACGGAGGACGTCTCAATACCCGTTTCCCACCCGAGCCTAACGGCTATCTCCATATCGGTCACGCCAAAGCTATATGTATGGATTTCGGTGTGGCTGAGAAATTCGGAGGTACATGCAACCTGCGCTTCGACGACACCAATCCCGTGAAGGAGGATGTGGAATATGTCGATGCTATCCGCGAGGATATTCATTGGCTCGGCTTTGACTGGGGCGACCGCGAGTATTATGCTTCGGATTACTTCCCCCAGCTCTATGATCTCGCCGTGAGAATGATCAAGGAGGGTAAGGCTTATGTTGACGACCAGACCTCTGAGGAGATCGCCCGTCAGAAAGGCACTCCCACCCGTCCCGGCGAGGCAAGCCTTTATCGAGACCGCACTCCCGAGGAAAATCTCGACCTTTTCGAGCGTATGAATAAGGGTGAGTTTGACGAGGGTGCGAGAGTGCTTCGCGCCAAGATCGACATGTCGTCGCCCAACATGCATTTCCGCGACCCGATAATGTATCGTATCATCAAGACTCCCCATCATCGCACCGGTACGAAGTGGAACGTATATCCCATGTATGATTTCGCACATGGCCAGAGCGACTATTTCGAAGGCGTCACCCACTCGATATGCACACTGGAGTTTGTGGTTCACCGTCCTCTCTATGAGTATTTCGTCAAGGAGCTTGCCGACGAGAGCTATTGCCCCCGTCAGATTGAATTCAACCGACTCAACCTCACCTATACAGTGATGAGCAAGCGCAAATTGCTGCAGCTTGTCAAAGAGGGTCTTGTGGACGGTTGGGATGATCCCCGTATGCCGACCATCTCGGGTATGCGTCGCCGTGGCTTTACCCCCCGCTCTATCCGCAACTTCGTTGACCGTATAGGTTACACCAAATTCGAGGCTCTCAATTCGGTAGCTTTGCTCGAACATGCCGTGAGAGAGGATCTTAACGCTATCTCGACCCGCGTTATGGCCGTGCTCAATCCCGTTAAGGTTGTTATCACCAATTATCCAGAAGGTCAGACCGAGACCGTTGAGCTTGAAAACAATCCCGAAGATCCCGCAGCCGGCACCCACTCAATGCCCTTCAGCCGAGAAATCTATATAGAGCGTGAGGATTTCATGGAGAATCCTCCCAAAAAATTCTTCCGACTCGCTCCCGGCGGAGAGGTGAGACTGAAAGGCGCATATATTATTAAATGCACCGATGTGGAGAAAGATGCCGACGGCAATATCACCACTATCTACTGCACATACGATCCCGAGACACGCAGCGGCCTTCCCGGTTCGATGCGCAAGGTTAAAGGCACTCTCCATTGGGTTGCCGCCGACACTGCCGTCAATGCCACAGTGAGACTTTATGACCGTCTGTTTAACGTGGAGAATCCCGGTGCCGAGACCGAGCGTGATTTCCGTGAGCTTCTCAATCCCGATTCTCTTAAGGTTGTAGAGAATGTGAAACTTGAACCCTATATCGCTGAAAATGCCCGTCCCGGCGAGCACTTCCAGTTCCAGCGCGTGGGTTATTTCACTCCTGATTATGACAGCAAGCCCGGCAATCTTATCTTCAACCGCACTATCGCGCTTAAAGACAGCTGGGAGAAAGAGCAGAAAAAACAGTAAACAACTCTCATACAGGCTAATCCCAAAACAGCAGGTGAGTCAGGAAAACAACAACGGCGAGGATTCGCGTCGTGAGCTATACGAACGTTTTTCCGGCGATTTGATCGAAAATCGCGGGGCGATGTTCTATGACCGTGAGGATCTTGTAGAGCTATATGATTACGCCAATGATGTGGAAGATCGCTATGTGGCTCTCGAAGTGCTGTTCTGCGGAGAAAGACTCTATCCCGGAGATGTGGCTTTGGCCGAGCGTAGGGCGCTATATTATTATTCGCTCGACGAGGGAGCCTGCCGCAAGGCTCTCGCCGCTCTGCCCGACGATTCGATGATCGGCAAATTGCTGGCTCTTAGACTTGATCGCGTTAATAAGGATGAGGCGTCGCGCACCTTTGAGGGGCTGCTGATGTCGCGTCCCGAGTTTACCGACGAAGAGATAATACAGCTCGCCGATACTGCCGAGGAGCTTGATATGTATGAGTGGCTGAAAGAGCATAAGGAGGCCATCTGTGCGCATACCGACTATCCGCAGACTTTTCTCTATGAGTTGTCGCAGATAGCTATGGAGCAGGATCCGGACTATGCTGTCACCATACTTGAGGAACTTACAATGCTTGAGCCTTTTACAGCTGATTTCTGGCTGTCGATGGCTCAGGTGTTGATTTCTGATCATAAGGCTCTTGAAAAGGCGCTCGACGCTATCGAATTTTCGTTGGCTATAGAGCCTGACAATGCACGGGCGCTGATGATGAAGGCTCAGTGTTATAACGAGCTTGATTATCCGCTCGACAAGGTTGAGCCGATTTTGCGTCGGGTAATCGAGATGTCTCCGCAAATCTCCGCAGCCACTCTGGCGCTTGCTTTGCTCTATTCAAATGTGGGGCGCAAGGAGGAAGCGATGAAAATGCTTCTTGACTATAATTCAAAATATCCCGGCGATCCCCAGGTGCTTGAAGTGCTCCTCACTGTCAGCAACGGTAATCTGTCACAGAATCTTGTGAAATCGTTTCTCAAACCTGAGCTGGCTCCTTATCGCGATAATTTTGTTGAGATGGCCGAGAAACTCGCCTCAGAGGGGCTTCACGGTGGCGCCGCCATATTGCTCACGTCGCTTGAGGAGATCTACGGATTGCCCCATGATCTCGACCTCATGATGGAAGCGCTCTATCGCAATAACCGCTATGAGGAGATAATCGCCCGCTATGACGGGTTGCGGCATAAGGATGCGATAGGAGCCTATCCTACCGACCTGAGCGAAAGAATGGCCACATTCTACTATCTCATGTCGCGCATAAGGTTGGGTATGTTGGCCGGATTGCTCGAGAAAGTGAAAGGATTGAAAGAGAATACGTCGGGAGGTCCTGATACACCTATCGACGATTTGATGCGCAGCAGCGTGATGCTCAGTCTCTTTAGCGCAATAGAAAATTTGCTTGAACAACATGCCGACGGTAGCGAGATCTCGGTTGAGGAGATCAACGAGATTGACCCTTTCGGTAATCTGAAGTGATTTTTATACGAGCAGGAGCTGGAGAGTGAAAACGTCACGGTAGCTCCTCCCTTCGCGAAGCCAGCTGCGCAGTCGTCCGGTGATTGTAAAGCCGACACTTTTAAACAGCGACAGCGATATTTCGTTATCTTCCGGCACAAGGCAATAAAGCTGATGCAAGCCGAGCCGACGACGGCAATAGTCGGCTGTGAGTTCAAGCGATTCCCTGCCGAAGCCTTGTTTTCTAACTGATTCGGATATGATGATTCCCACCGCCGCCCTGAGGTTGAGAGGGTCGAACTCAAAGATGTCGACCGCGCCTATTGTCCCGCCGGTAGAGATTTCGGTTACCATGAGACGCAGCTGTTGATCGGCAAAGATGTCGCCGCAATAGTTGTCGATATATTTTTTCAGACAGTGACGCGAATAGGGTGCTACCGTCGAGCCTATGCGCCAGAGGCGGGTGTCGTTTTCCCACTCCGTCATGATGTCGAGATCGTCAGGCTCGGGAGCACGGAGCACTATTCTGTCGCTTTTGAGTAGGGTGGAGCAGCTTTGTGTCATGATAAATGATTTAATGATCAAAACATTGATTCGCTGAAGTCTGTGCGGCCGGCCAATGAGCGCGATAATGTCGCTTCGTCGGTATATTCAAGTTCGTTGCCCACGGCCATGCCTCTTGCCAACTGAGTGATTTTCAGCCCGGGGTTAGCCTTGCGAAGCTTGCGGTAGATGTAGAAGCAGGTAGTATCACCCTCCATTGTGGAGCTGAGAGCCAGAATCACCTCGGAAATCGGGCGGGTGGAGACACGCTCTATCAGTGAATCGATCGTGAGCATGACGGGAGTAATGGCGTCGACAGGTGAAAACAATCCGCCGAGCACATGAAAGATGCCCTTGA
>JAIDXU010000119.1 GCA_029058455.1 Paramuribaculum sp. | reverse complement strand
GTTCATCAATGCCGATACATAGTCTTCGTCGGTGGCTATGGAGGCGAGATCCACACGGGCACGTCTCAGATCGTTCATCATCAGCTGCTGGCGGTCATACCACCATTTGCGGTATGCCTGGCGGGTTTTCTTCGACGATGTGTCGATCCATCGCTCGGCGCCTGTCTCAAGGTCGGTGACCTGCATGAGCCCTACGTCGGGCAGGGTGGCGTCGCGCTTGTCGTAGATCTGCACGGCTATCACATCGTGGCGGTTGCGGGCCACTGCGAGCGCCTTGCTGTAGTCGTGTGAGTCGATAAAGTCGGATATGAGAAAGGTGGTGGCGCGTTTCTTGAGAGCGTCGGTGAAATAGCGCAACACTGTAGATATGTCGGTGAGCTTGTGTTCCGGCTCGAAGTCGATAAGCTCACGGATTATAAAGAGAATGTGTTTTCTGCCTTTCTTTGGGGGAATGAATTTCTCAACCTTGTCAGAGAAGAATATCACTCCGATCTTATCATTGTTTTGAATGGCCGAAAAAGCTATGGTAGCTGCGACCTCAGCCATCACCTCGCGCTTCTGCGCGCCCTCGGCGCCGAACATGCGCGAGCCGCTCACATCAACGAGCAGCATCACGGTGAGTTCGCGTTCCTCCTCATAGACCTTCACGAAGGGTTTGTTGTGACGTGCCGTGACATTCCAGTCAATGTCGCGGATATCGTCACCATATTGATATTCGCGCACTTCGGAAAATGTCATGCCGCGACCCTTGAAGGCCGTGTGATATTCGCCCGCAAAGATATTCTGCGAGAGACCTCTGGTCTTGATTTCGATTTTTCTGACTTTTTTAAGGAGTTCGTTGGCTTCCATATAGGCAGGATCGGGCCACGCTCACCGGAGCGGCCGCAGTAGTGGAGTTGATGATTTAGGATTGTTGCTGAAATTCCCGGGAGGGGAGTGACGGAGAGGATCAGGGCACCTCTACCTTGTCGAGAATCTCCGACACAACTTCGTCGGTGGTGATGTTGTGGGCTTCGGCCTCGTAGGTCAGACCGATACGGTGGCGGAGCACATCGTGGGCCACTGCTCTCACATCCTCGGGCACCACATAGCCTCTCTGGTGGAGGAAGGCATAGGCGCGGGCGGCGCGGGCAAGCGAGATCGACGCACGGGGTGAGGCGCCAAACGATACCAGCTCCTTGAGGTCGTTGAGCGAGTAGTCGGAGGGATAGCGTGACGCAAACACAATGTCAACGATATAGCGCTCGATCTTTTCGTCGAGATAAATCTGCTTGACAATCTTCTGGGCTTCGAGTATCTCCTCGGGGCGCAGGAGAGCTTTGACATCGGCGGGGGTGGGGGCGATGTTACGGCGTATGATCACGCGTTCCTCCTCTTTGGTGGGATAGCCGATCACAACCTTGAGCAGGAAACGGTCAACCTGCGCTTCGGGCAGGGGATAGGTGCCTTCCTGCTCGATGGGGTTTTGGGTAGCCATCACGAGGAAAGGTTCGGGGAGAGTGAATGTCTTGTCGCCGATGGTCACCTGACGCTCCTGCATGGCTTCGAGCAATGCGCTCTGCACCTTGGCGGGGGCACGGTTGATTTCGTCGGCCAGCACGAAGTTGGCGAAAATCGGGCCTTTCTTTATCTGGAACTGCTCGTTCTTGACGCTGTAGACCATTGTGCCGGTTACGTCGGCAGGGAGAAGGTCGGGGGTAAACTGAATACGGTTATATTTCGCGTCGATCACTTCGGCGAGAGTCTTGATGGCAAGAGTTTTGGCCAGACCGGGAACGCCCTCAAGCAGCACATGGCCGTTGGCCAGCAAAGCTATCAGCAGGGAGTCGATGAGGTGTTTCTGACCCACGATTGTCTGGTCCATGCCTTTGGTAACCAGTTGTACAAAATCGTTTTTCGAGGCCACGAGGTCGTTGAGCTCGCGGATGTTAACGTTTTCGCTCATAAGAGAGTATTATGTATGAAGTATATATGTTAATGCGTTGATTTCTTGTAATTTCGGATATGAATGTGTGTGCCTGTCCCGAAATTGCACACAAAATTATATAATTACAACAACATT
>JAIDXU010000118.1 GCA_029058455.1 Paramuribaculum sp. | reverse complement strand
AAGCTTGTCAGCGGCAATATCCTTAAAGGCACCGGCCTGAGCCTTGAGGTCAGCAATCTTATCGGCAGCCTGAGCCTTTATATCACTAACTTTATCTGAAGCCTGAGCCTGAGCGGCGGCAACTTCGTCGGTAACGGCAGCTTTGGCATACTGAGCGCTGATTTCAGCAGATTCCTTACTGTCTTGAGCTTCGTTACGGGCAATTTCTTTTAAATCATCGATATTCATAGTCTTAAATTTTTGGTTATCATAAAGGTTTTTCTACCTTAATAACAACCCCGACTATAAAAAGTTGAACTGACACCCGCAATTTCAATCAGATAACTTCAAGATTGGCATTGAGACGCTGGCGCACAACCTCATAGATCATCACGCCGGCGGCAACCGACACGTTAAGCGAGCCGATTTTTCCAAACATTGGTATACTCACGAATGTGTTGCAGAGGCGGAACACCTCGGGAGAGATACCCACATCCTCAGCTCCCATTACCAAAGCTACGGGACCCGTATAGTCGGCGGTCGTATAGTTGATATCGGCTTTCTCGCTTACGCCAACGACGGTAAAACCGCTGTCAAGCAATGTACGCACGGCTCCGGCTGTAGTTCTCTCGCGACACACCGGAATGTTCATCAATGCGCCGGCCGATGTCTTGACGGCATCTCCGCCAACCGACACACTGCCCCTTTCAGGTATCACGATGGCATCAACACCTGCACATTCGCATGTGCGGGCGATGGCTCCGAAGTTTCTCACGTCGGTAATTCCGTCGAGCACTACGATAAACGGCAGCACTCCATCCTCATACAATCTCGGCACGAGATGGTCAAGACGATGATAGGTCACAGGCGAAAGCATTGCCAGCACACCCTGATGATTCTTGCGGGTGATACGGTTAATGCGCTCAACCGGTACCTTCTGTGCCACGATATGATAGCGACGCATCAGATCGAAAAGCTCCTTTGAGAGATCGCCCTGAAGGTCGGACTTTACAAAAACTTTATCAATATCTTTGCCGGCTTCGATAGCCTCCATCACGGCTCGTATGCCGAAAATATAATCTGACTTTTCCATAATCGATATCAGGAAGGGGTATTATTGAGAAGCGCACACGCCACTCCCCTCGCCGCTTCATCATCGGGATTACCCGAAAGCATGAGAGCCAGTTCGTTGATACGTCTTTCTGGCGAGAGGGCTTCAACAGCGGTGTAGGTTGAGAGGTCGGTGTCGGTTTTATAAACTTTATAATGGTGGGCACCCATGGCCGCAACCTGCGGAAGATGGGTTATGGCGATAACCTGAAGTGATCGTGAGATATCGGCCATCATGCGGCCCATGCGCAGGGCAACATCACCCGAAACGCCGGTGTCAACCTCATCGAAAATAATGGCGGGAAGCTCCATTCGCTGCGCTATTATCGATTTGAGAGTAAGCATAAGACGTGAGATTTCGCCTCCCGAAGCGGCTCCGCTCACCGGTATTGGAGTCTGGTTTTTATTAAAGGCAAACCTCATGTTGACCGAGTCGGCACCTCTGGCCGAGAGATCGGCAGGCTGAACGGCTATCTCACACACCAGATTCTTCATGCCGAGGGGACGTGCCTTTTCAACCAGCTCTGCAGCAAGTGCTTCTGCCGCCTTGATTCTCGACGCAGTCAGCTCTGCCGCCGATTCTTTGGCAAGGTCACGGGCTCGGCGGGCTTCCTTTTCGAGTGAAGCAAGAGTCTCGTCAGCTCCGTCAAGAGCGTCAAGACGTGTGGCAAGCTTGTTGCGCAATTCTATTAATTCAGCCGTGGAGTCAACTTTGTGACGCTGCTCCATAGCGTAAATATCGCTCAATCTCCTTTCTATATCTTCAAGCTCTGCGGGATCTGCCATCAGCGACGAGTCGACAGCACTGACAGTCTCGGCAACATCCTTCAGGTCGATGTATGCGGCTTCAAGACGTTTCACTATCTGCTCATCGGGAGGCAGCAGAGAGGCCAACTCCTCACATGAAGCCTGAGCCGTCGCTATGAGGTCAAGCGCATTATGCCCTCCCGAAAACAACGAATCGAGCACTGTGTTAAGCTCTGATTTGATGACGGTGAGATTTTCAAGCACCTCGCGTCGCTGTTCAAGCTCGGTTTGCTCGTTAGGGTCACCAAGCCTGAGATCATTGAGCTGGTCAAGCTGATAGCGGGTATACTCCTCATCATCGCGTGTTTTCTTGAATCTGGCCTTGGTAACCTTATAGGTATGTAAGGCACGACGAAAAGACTCAAACCGGGCGGCATGAACACCCAGCAGCTCGCTGTTGCCGGCGAGACTGTCAATAACCTGCAACTGAAAGTCCTCTCTGGCGAGCAACTGATTCTGGTGCTGGGAATGAATATCGATAAGACGGCAACCCACAGCCTCGAGTTTGGATAACGGCACGGGAGAATCATTGATAAATGCTCTCGATCTTCCTGTGGGAGAAATCTCACGGCGAAGTATGCACCGCTCATCATCCCACTCTATATCATTGTCAAGACAAAACTGTTTGAGCGACTGATAATCATCGACCGTAAATGATGCCTCGATCACCGACTTTGTATCGGCATGTCTCACAGCCTTGCTGTCTGCTCTGCCACCGAGCAGCAGATTAAGAGCGCCGAGCATGATCGACTTACCGGCACCGGTCTCGCCGGTAATTATATTGAGGCCGGGGTGAAACTCAATTTCCACCTTGTCGATCAGAGCATAGTTTGATATGTTGAGTGATTCTAACATCAGCTTAATAGTTTATTTCTGAACAGGCGGATTCTTGATTTTGTCAATTCGATCCGACTCGGTGGGATAAAGATCATTGAGAAGTTTGGCCACTTTCTCACGTTCCTCGGGAAGCGATTTCGAATAGATGTTAACCAGCTCGTCGAGCTTGGCGTCGCGAAACATTGTCAACCCTATCGACATAGGTGAGGCATCATATATCCTGCCGAGATTGTTGACCACCGATTCGGTAATAGTGGCGCGCGATTTGTCGGGACTAATGACCATCTCGTCAAGTCCGCGACGATGATAGGTATATATGAGGTCGCGCAATCCCGAAGTCGAAACATCGGTAAAAGCGGCCAATACTGCAGCTCGATTGTCGTTATCCTCAAAAGTTTTCCAGCCGCTTATGCCTGACGACTGCTGACGTTGCACCACCATCTGCGCTCTCTCATAAAAAGGGTCACCGCCCTTCGGAGAAAACGAGTCGAAATCAATGGCCAGCATCAGATAGGCATAATAGTCGAGCAGCGCGGTGAGGTTGTTATCGTTGTTTGATTCGTTAAACACCAACGGGTCTCCCTCACGATAATCAAACTCAATGCGGTTATCCTTAAAATTGAGCAACGTGGTCGTATAGTTGGAGTTATATACCGGGCGAGAAAGCGTAATCTGCAGATTTCCGACAAAATGATCGTCAGAATATTCTGAGATTGTAAACAGCAGGCGACACTCGATTTTCTCGTTGGCAGCGATCTGGGCCGACGAAAAACGGGTGTTGTTCATATACTCGCGTATTGACTCCGAAAGGGTATTAAACACATTTTTGTCGGTGCCTTGTATCTGCTGGCTGTTGACTTCAACCTGACACGACAACTCCTGAGCCGTTGCCGGAACAATAGCCGCCGGCAATAACATCAGTAGAAAAAAATATTTCAGAAGATGGAAAGAGAGTCTGTTCATTAGCTGTTATTTGTCGGCAAGCTCAACTATGGCGTTGATAATATCTACCGCCACTTCGGTCTTGCTTTTGAGGGGAAAGTCAATAGGCTCGGGATTGCGACGCGTGAAGATCTCAACCTTATTGGTATCGCAGGCAAAACCGGCGCCCGGCACGGCAAGCGAATTCATCACTATCATGTCGAGATTCTTCCGCTCAAGTTTGTCAAGAGCATTTACACGCTCGTTATCGGTTTCAAGAGCAAATCCCACGAGCAACTGACCCGGTTGTTTGGCCTCGCCGAGAGTTTTGGCTATATCAGGATTCTTCACCAACCTGATTGTGGGTATCTCACTCTTTTCGCGTTTGATTTTCAC
>JAIDXU010000117.1 GCA_029058455.1 Paramuribaculum sp. | reverse complement strand
CATAAAGGTATTTGCCCGCAACAACGCCCACCTGCTTGAGATTATCCAGAATAAGATCTCGACCCTCAGCGCAGGCCGCACCGAAACCATGATCTGTTTCGTTGAGGATTTCTCTCGTCCCCTCCCTACCGAGAGCACCGAAGATTAATAAGGGCACCTCTTAATTAACCAAAATCACCGCTCTCCGACTTATGTCACGCGGTTGTTTTCTGCCCGACGAACTTATTGTTGATGCCGGAGCCACTTCATCGAAGTGGCTTCCCGGCAGAAACGCCGCTTTAATCACCGCTCCGCCAATCAATGCGGCAACCATGCCGCTGCAAACAATAACTGAGGCGGTCGAAAAAGCCCGCAAGGAAATTTCCGGGCTTTATCCTGAATTTAATCCCCGGATTATTTCCTACTACGGCGCCGGAGCTGTCGGCAAGCCGGCTGAAACGCTCAGAAACCTGTTAGTTACATTCTGGCCAAATGCCGAAACTATCAGGGTAGAGAGCGATATGGTGCTTGCCGCCCGGGCTATGTTAGGCAATCGCCGCGGCATAGCGGCTATTCTCGGCACAGGTTCAAACTCATGCCTGTGGTCAGGCTCGGAAATCGAAAACCGAATCCCGTCGCTCGGATATATTCTCGGCGATGAAGGCTCGGGAGCTGTAATAGGGCGAAATCTAATTGCCGACATGCTCAAACGCAGGTTTGAACCGGCGATCACTTTCGACTTTCTCGAATATTTCTACAACTCCAAGCCGCGAGATCTCCAATCAGGTCTTGAAGCGCTTGAAGCCGATGCCATCAATATGGTCTATCGGCAACCGGGAGCCAATAGTCGGCTCGCGGCCTTGACCCGATTTGTGGCTGACCATATTACCCACCCTCAGATCGAAGCAATGGTAACCCGCGAGTTTGAGCGATTTTTCGACCGCAATATTTCCGGCTACCCCGAAGCTGAGAGATTGCCGCTCTGCATATCGGGAGGTGTGGCCGCAACATTTTCAGATCTTCTTACCCGCATAGCTGACTCACGACATCTCAATGTGTTGATGATAACAGCTGACCCCCTTTCCTACCGGCTATCGCAATCAACTATTTAACATATTCTTCCAAAGCACTTATCCTCAGGCCATGACCGAACTGATACTCATCAATATTTCAGGCAACGATCACCCCGGTGTCACAGCCACTCTTTCTGAAATCCTCGCCCGTCACAATGCCGACATTCTCGATATAGCCCAGAGCGACATTCACCACACCCTATCGCTCGGCTTTCTCATCAAGACTGACAGCTCGGTGTCGGCCAACATAATGAAGGAGATTCTGTTTAAGACCTACGATCTGGGTGTGAGCGTGAAGTTCTCACCCGTTAAGATGAGCGACTACCGAAACTGGGTGAACCGTCAAGGCAAAACCCGCTGGATCATTACGCTTGTCGGTCGTCATCTCTCCGCCCGCCATATTGCCAAGGTGAGCCGTGTTGTGGCCGATCAGGAGCTTAACATCGATGCCATACGCCGTCTCACAGGACGAATGCCTATCTCTGACGATGGCGCTGTTGAGGATCCCAAAGCAAAACAGTGTGTAGAGATGTCGGTCAGAGGCACTCCCCTGAGCCACTCCGACATGCAGAACGCTTTTATGAAAATCGCTTCGGAAGGTGAAGTTGACATTTCGCTTCAGGAAGACACCATTTATCGTCGCTGCCGCCGCCTCGTATGCTTTGATATGGACTCGACCCTCATACGCACAGAGGTGATCGACGAGCTTGCCGACCGAGCCGGAGTAGGCCCTCAGGTGCGTGACATTACCGAGCGCGCCATGAGAGGAGAAATAGATTTCCGTCAGAGTTTCACCGAGCGAGTGGCTCTGCTCAAAGGTCTCGACCGCAGCGTCATGCAGGAAATCGCCGAGGCTCTGCCTATAACCGAGGGTGTTGACCGAATGATGACCGTGCTCAAACGCGCCGGATATAAAACAGCCATTCTCTCGGGTGGATTTACCTACTTCGGCAACTATCTCAAACAGCGTTTCGGCTTCGACTATGTATTTGCCAACGACCTTGAAATAGGCCCTGATGACAAACTCACCGGCCGCTATCTCGGCGAAATTGTCGACGGAAAGCGCAAGGCCGAACTGCTTAAGGTAATGGCTCAGATGGAGGGTATCAATATTCTCCAGACCATTGCGGTAGGCGACGGTGCCAACGACCTGCCCATGCTCTCGACCGCCGGACTGGGAATCGCCTTCCATGCCAAACCCAAAGTTAAGGAAAACGCCGGCCAGTCGATTTCGACCGTGGGTCTCGACGGTATTCTCTACTTCCTCGGCTTTAAGGATTCATTCATAGAATAATCCTCCCCGTAAAAAACAACAACCCGCTGCAGGCGTGTCGGTGACACATTTTGCAGCGGGTTGTTGTTTTATATTCCGGTGACGCAAGACTGTCAATCAATCTCTATAACAAGCAGATTGGAGCGAAGCCAGAACTTTTCGGGGTTGACAATTCTAAGTACTTTCTGACCGGAGCCGTCATCTGCGATAACATAAGAACCAGCGGGCTGAGAGGTCATAACCTTAGCCTTGTTCGAATGGAGCGGAATCACGGTGAGCTGACGACGGTCGGCCGAGGTGAAGTAGTTGAGATCAATATCGCTCTGAAGCACTTTGGTTTTGCGGAGGAAACCGGTGTCGATAATCTTATGTTCCTTAAGCTCTTTTTTAGAACCTACAACATAATATACGGTATTTAGCTCATTGGTAACATTCTCGGTCTGACGGTTGGCGGCATCAAGCTCCTCTCTCACATTTACCGTCTCGGTAATGAGCGAATCAACCTGCGAACCAAGGTTTGTGATCTTGATATTGGCCTCGGCAAGCTGATTGGTGAGAGTGATTATCTCGGTTTGCTGTTCAGCCACCTGAGCCTTGAGATTCTTGATTGTAGTGAGCAGAGTGGCATTTTGACCTGAAGCTGATTTAAGCTTCTGTTCAAGCTCCTCAAGACGTTCGCGACGCTCCTGCAGAGCCTGCTGGAGAGAAATCATATCATTTCTGAGCTGCTCTTTGCGCGAGGGTGTCTCCCCTTCAAGCGATCCGGGAGTTGACACAATACGCTCCATCTCCTTAATCTGGGTCATTCCGCGGGTAATGTCATTGATAAGAGCGAAAAGAGAATCCTGAGTCTGGATAGTTTCCTGCAGACGGGTGGTGAGCTCACTGTTTTCCTGCTGCGATTCTCTAAGTTTCTCCTTATCTGTGCATGACGGAGTCGAAAGCATAAATGCTGCAAGTACGGGCAATGACCAGGCAGCCATTCTGAAATTTCTCATATCGGATGTTTTTTGTTTGGTGTTAGCGACTGCGTCTCTGATTTTTATTCCTCTTCAACCTCGTCGCTGTTGAAACGATATTTATTACGATGGGACATGGCTCGCGATTCCTGCGGCTTAGGCCCTATTATTATAACAATTTCACCACGCGGATTGTTCTGTGAATAATATTCGGTCAGTTCTCCGAGGGTGCCGCGCATGGTATCTTCATGAAGTTTGGAGATTTCGCGACTCACCGAAGCCTCACGGTCGGCGCCGCAAACTTCAGCAAGCTGGGCCAGAGTACGCGCCAGTCTTAGCGGCGACTCATACACAATCGAGGTCATCTCGCTCGACGCTATCTCGGCCATTCGAGTAGCCCTGCCTTTTTTCACAGGCAGAAAACCTTGAAAAACAAATCTCTCACAAGGCAGTCCGCTGCTCACAAGTGCCGGCACAAAAGCTGTCGCCCCGGGCAATGTCACGACATCTATACCGCAGCGGCGACACTCCCGCGAAAGTAGGAATCCCGGGTCGGAAATGCCGGGAGTGCCCGCATCGCTTATCAAAGCGATATCCGCGCCCCCCTTCAGCCTGTCGGTCACCTCGGTGAGAGCGTTGTGTTCGTTAAACTTATGAAAGCTTTTCAAGGGAGTGAGTATATCAAACCGTTTCATCAGCACTGAACTTGTGCGGGTATCTTCGGCATAGATAGTCTCACAATTTCTCAACACTTCCACAGCGCGCGGAGTCATGTCGCCCATATTGCCCACAGGGGTGGGTACTATATATAGCATGATTTACTTACGCGAGGTTTCAACAAGCTCAATGAAATAGGCCACGTCGGGATCTTCAGGATCGAGGCAGAGATCATTAACAATATATTCGGTGACTTCATCGAGATCAGAGAGCGATGCAATCTGCTGGAGAGCCTCGTTCATATCTGATTCAGAGCCGCCAAACACAGCTGATTTCAGTCTGAATTTATCGTTAAGTGTGAGTTTGAGCTGAGCGGGTTTTATTGGCTCGGCCGAAGTTGTTACGGCTACCGGTTGAGGCTTGATTTCCTCAACAGGCTCGGGAACGACGACCGGTTCAGGTTCAGGTACAGGTGCCGGCTCGGGTTCAGGCTCGTGTGCGGGTGCAGGAACTTCGACCTCGGGCTGAGCCTCGACCACAGGCTGAGGATCGGCAGCAACCTCATTTTCGTCGCCACTCTCATCGGAGTCTTTCGTCTCCTCAAACTCAGCGGCTGCGGCTATCTCCTCACTTTCAGCGGTTTGTTGAGACTCTGTAGCGGGAGCAGCGAAAAACACCTCTCCGCTCATCTCGCTCAATTGATTTATTCGTTGATTGATAAGCTCAACTACCCTCGCGGGTGTGGAGCTGTCGCGACGCTCGGCCAACATCAGAAGGCCCTCAAGCTCAAAGCAGAGATCAAGCAGATCGGAAACGCTCTTTTGCATATTCTATGATTATGGGAGATTCAGTTATGTTTTTTGTTGGAATGATAGTTTGGCAAAGGTAGGAGTTTTTTCCCTAATATGCCAAAATTTTATCATGACTGCTGTTTGTTAAACAGTTTTTCAAACAAGACCTGAAGCGACTTGTGGAGCTTGGCAGGCTGAAGATTTGCGCCATTGGCCATCACCACTATTATATGACTTGGATAAATGCCCTGCTCCATGCGGAATCCTACCAGACATCTCACCCCCTTCATTGTGCCCGACTTGAGAGCAAGTTCACCTTTGAGGGGTGAGGAAGCAAAGAGATTGCGCACGGTGCCGTCATTACCCGCTTTGGGAAACAGTGACGCATAGAGCACTCCCCGCGGAGAGAGCGATGTGTAGCGCAACACATCAGCCATAAAATATGGAGTAAGACGGTTGAGGCGCGACAAACCGCTGCCGTCATAAATCGCCACCTCATCGGTGTCACATCCTCTCAGTTTCCATAGCGACATCTCAAGCCGACATGCCTCTTCGCGCGGCTTGCCCGGCGCTATGGCTCTAAGCATCGCTTCGGCCATCATGTTATCTGACCTATACATCAGACTTCTCATAATCTCTAAAAGGCTCGGGGAGATATGACTGTAGATTTTTTCGACAGCCGCAGATTCATCGGCGGCGTGGGCACCGACACCAATACCGCGCTCATTGAGTTTCTCCACTATCTCGTGCCTCATGGCAGCCGCCGGGTCGGGATGAGCAAGCGCAACCGTAGTCTGCGCACCGCGGGGAAAACGGCCTGTGGCTGTAACAACATTCTCCCTCATATCATAGTGATATTTCACCGCGCCTCTTTTCTTCTTATTAACTTTCACCTCCAGACCCTCTACTGCGGGAAAAGCCGTTTTTGACGGAAGCGAGAGCGTAAACCGGTTGTCGCGCCACGAAGCGGTGTGATAGGCCGTGCCGTAGGGCCACATATAGTCCTCCTTTGCCCATCCGTCAGGATAGCCGTTAAAAGGCATTGCCGATTCGTCGACAATTACCGTTCCGGCGATAGAATCAATACCTAAGGCATAAACCCTGCCGGCTATCGAGTCGGCCATACCGAGATTATCTGTAAAATAAGCTGATTCGAGCGTCGGATCACCCACTGCCCTGACCACAAGATTTCCTTCGAATATATGTCCGTCAGTCCTATGGCCGCACAACTCCACGCGAGTATCGAAATGTTGTGACGGATTGATAAGCGTTATCACCGACGCCGTGGTTATAGCTTTCATAACGCTTGCAGGAATAAACGGGTCGGCGCAGTTATAATCCACAAGCACCTCTCCGGTTATCACATCCTCGACATATATGCCGAGCTTCGAGGCACCCGCGTTATCAAAGCCCATAGCGTCGATCTCCTCATCGGAGACAGGCCGGAAATTTTCGGCGCTTACACCGAGCGTGGCAATACCGAGAGCCAGCAAAGCCAGGATTACACGAGCTGATTTTATAATGGAAGAAGTTATCATTAGGCTGATTATGAATTGAGGTTATCACAGGGTAATAATTACCCTTACCTATAATTAACTTCAAAATTACTAAAAAAGCTCGTTACATCACTCATTTTATTTCACTCGGCTATTTATTTTCGCAATAAGAAAGTTTTTTAGAGAAATAATGTCGGGATTGCAGATTATTTGCTACTTTTGCAGTCAATTACCGAAATTCTACATTTTAACAATGGTAAGCAAGACTCGTGACAAGCTGATCGATGTGGCTCGACA
>JAIDXU010000116.1 GCA_029058455.1 Paramuribaculum sp. | reverse complement strand
TGTCTATACCATGTGTCGGTCTGAGGACGAAGGAAACTTGCTATCAATTTCCATTCTTTCTCATCTGTGGCATAGAAATAGGCAGTATAGGTTGTGTTTCCTTTGCCGTCAGGTCTCACCTGCATCAGGAATTTATAGGTCTGACCGGCTTTCCAGGGGTATCTCAGATAACTCTGACCGCCTGAGCCTTCGTTGCCGAACTCTCCTATATGCACATCTTTTCCTTTTCTCAGCAATTTTATTTTCTGATCATCGGGAATTTCTCTCGGATCCTGTGTATCGAAAGGACTCCATACCGAGAAAAGCACACGGCGTTCGTCGGGAGAATTATATTGCATTCCGAAATAACCTTCTCCAAAACCGTCGGCCATATAGTAGCTGTGCATTGTTTCGCCATCTTCAGGCACGGTCACCTCATTATAGAACCATTCCGTATCACCCTCAGGCAATGAATAGGCCATGTGAACCGAAGGACCTCGGCGACCCCAGTAGTCGGAAAAATCTTTCACATAGTTACTTGGTCCGCTAACATTGTCTACCAACAATTGTTCTACCTCACCGTAGCTATGTCCTTTCTTGGAAATTCCCTGAAGGTCTATACGCACATATCCCGCTTTCTTTATATCTATACTTCCAACGGGAACCTGTGTAAAGTCGTCAGATTGCAGATCTACTTTAAAACTCTGCTTTCCATAACTTACCTTTATTTCGGAATGACCTTTGGCATAGAGCGACAGATCGGCCTTTTCAGGCTGACTAACATAAAAATAGACACTTACTATTGTTTCAGGATTTGTCCAACGGGAAAGTCCGTTATTGGTTATTCTCGCACCATGATGATTGGTGGTAACATAGCCGTTGCCTGAAAGACCTACAACAAGCTGCTGAGGTTGAGCACAGGCTATCATACCTATGCAAAACAATATAGTTAAAAACAGAATTTTTTTCATAATCAACCTACTACTATGTTGACAATCTTATTGGGTACAACAATTATTTTTCTCACGGTTTTGCCTTCAAGCCATTTTGCCGAACTTTCATGGCCGAGAGCTATTTTCTCCACTTCCTCACGGGGAGTAGAGGCATCAACCTCGATGTTAAATCTTGCCTTGCCGTTAAATGACACGGCATAGTTAACCTTCGATTCCTTGAGATATTTTTCATCATAATCGGGCCACTGTGCGTCGCATATAGTGGTTTCGTTGCCCAACGCATGCCACAGTTCCTCGGCGATGTGAGGAGCAAAAGGAGCGATAAGTATGAGCAGCGGTTCGAGAATGGCGCGTTTGTGACACTTAAGAGTGGTAAGCTCGTTAACACATATCATAAAGGCAGCTACCGAAGTGTTATAGCTGAATGAACGTATATCGCCGGTTACCTTTTTAATGAGTTTATGAAGCGATTTCAATTCCTCGGGAGTGGGTGCCTCATCTGTCACAAGCCAGTTATCTCCCTTATAGAAGAGACTCCAGAGGCGTTTAAGGAAACGGTTTACTCCATCTATGCCGTTGGTATCCCACGGTTTGCTCTGCTCTATCGGGCCGAGGAACATTTCATAGAGTCTCAATGTGTCGGCACCGTAACGGTCAACGATATCGTCGGGATTAACAACATTAAACATTGATTTCGACATCTTCTCTACAGCCCATCCGCACTCATACTTGCCATTATCGAGTATAAACTCGGCGGTGGCAAATTCCGGACGCCATGATTTGAACCTCTCTATGTCGAGCTGATCGTTGCTCACCATGCTTATATCCACTCTTATGGGAGTAACGTCATAATCTTTTTTCAGACCGTGGCTCACAAAGGTGTTGGTATCCTTAATGCGATATACAAAGCTGCTGCGACCCTGTATCATACCCTGATTTATGAGTTTCTTGAAAGGTTCATCCTCCACTACATAACCGAGGTCATAGAGAAATTTATTCCAGAAACGTGAGTAGATAAGGTGGCCGGTAGCATGTTCGGTACCGCCGATATAAAGATCCACATTGCGCCAGTATTCGTCAGCCTCACGGCTCACGAGAGCCTCATCGTTGTGAGGATCCATATATCTCAGATAATATGCTGATGAGCCTGCGAATCCGGGCATTGTGTTAAGCTCGATAGGATAACCGTCGGCTGTTTTCCAGTTTTTGGCACGGCCCAGCGGAGGCTCGCCGGTTTCGGTAGGAAGATATTTGTCAACCTCGGGCAGAAGCAGGGGAAGTTGTGATATTTCCATCATCTGAGGAATACCGTCTTTGTAATACACAGGGAAAGGTTCTCCCCAATATCTCTGACGTGAGAAAATGGCGTCGCGCAGACGATAGTTAACCTTCACCTTACCAATACCCTTGCTCTCGATAAAACGTTTGGTGGCAGCGATGGCATCCTTAACCTCCATGCCGTTGAGATTTAATTCCTCAGAACATGAGTTAATCATCTTGCCGCTCTTGGCATCAAAGCTCTGTTCACTCACATCGGCACCCTCGATAAGAGGTATTACAGGAAGGTTGAAATGACGGGCAAAAGCATAGTCACGGCTGTCGTGTGCAGGCACGGCCATAATGGCACCCGTGCCATAACCGGCCAGCACATAATCGCTTATCCAGATGGGTATTTCCTTTCCGGTAAGAGGATTAATGGCATAGGAACCGCTGAACACACCGCTCACTTTCTTATCTATCATGCGCTCACGCTCGGTTTTGTGACGCACCTCATTGATATATTCATCCACTGCCTCGCGCTGTTCGGGGGTGGTTACCATATCCACATATTCGCTTTCGGGAGCAAGCACCATAAATGTCACGCCAAATACAGTATCGGCTCTTGTAGTGAAGATTTCGAGAGCCACATCGCTGTCTTTAACCTTGAAGAACATTTCGGCACCCTCCGAGCGGCCTATCCAGTTGCGCTGGGTTTCCTTGAGTGAGTCAGTCCAGTCGATGTTTTCCAAGCCGTCGAGAAGGCGCTGGGCATAGGCGCTTACTCGCAGACACCACTGATACATCAGCTTCTGCTCCACGGGATAACCGCCGCGCACACTTACACCCTCGCTCACCTCATCGTTGGCGAGTACGGTGCCGAGTTTGGGACACCAGTTCACCATAGTGTTGCCGAGATAGGCCACGCGATAATTCATCAGAGTGTCGCTCTTCTCCTTATCGCTCATATTTTTCCATTCCTCGGCTGTGAAGTTCATATCATGAGAGCAGGCGGCATGGATTCCCTCTGTGCCTTTGGTTTCGAAATTTGCAATAAGGTCGGCTATCGGAAGAGCTTTCTTTTCTTTGGTGTCATAATATGACTCAAACATCTTTATAAACGCCCACTGGGTCCATTTATAATATTCCGGATCACAGGTTTTGATCTCTCTGCTCCAGTCATAGCAGAAACCTATCTTGTCGAGCTGTGAACGATAGCGGGCTATATTCTGAGAGGTGGTGACCTCAGGATGCTGACCTGTCTGAATGGCATATTGCTCGGCGGGCAGACCATAAGCATCATAACCCATCGGATGAAGCACATTATAACCGTTGAGGCGCATGAAACGGGAATATATATCTGAAGCTATATAACCTAAAGGATGACCCACATGAAGTCCGGCACCCGAAGGATAGGGAAACATGTCGAGAACATAAAACTTAGGTTTATCGGGATTGATTTCAGCTTTATATATTTTATTTTCACTCCAATAGTTTTGCCAGCGTGTTTCTATATCGCGATGGTTATATTCCATATCTCAGTTTATGTTTTTTGAGTATTTGTTATTCAATGATTGATTTTCTTACAGCCCTAAAGCGGCTGATATTTCCAACATTTTGGTGATGGGGCGACGGGCTCTTTCGATGATCTTCTCATCGACCTTTACTTCAGGCTTCATGTCGCGCAGACAATCGCGCAGCTTTTCAAGGGTGTTGAGTTTCATGTATGAACATTCGTTACATGCACACTCTCCGGTGTCGGGTGGTGCGGGCAGAAATATCTTGTCACTGCAGAGTTTTTCCATCTCATGCAGAATACCGCTCTCGGTGGCAACTATATATTTCTGACCGGGCTTTCCCTTGCGTGCATAGGCAAGGAGAGCGGCGGTGCTCCCCACCTTGTCGGCCACCAACCGCAACGGAGCCTTGCACTCGGGATGAACCAACAGCTCGGCGTCAGGATGTTGTTTTTTCAGCTCCAATATCTTTTCGAGAGAGAACTGCTCATGCACATGACAGTAACCGGGCCATATCTCCATCTTCCTGCCTGTCTTTTCACATATATAAGAGCCGAGATTCCTGTCGGGACCGAATATTATCTTCTCATCTTCCGGAAGGCTCGACACTATTTCAAGAGCATTGCCCGATGTAACCACGATGTCGGTGAGAGCCTTCACATCGGCCGATGTGTTGACATAGCTCACCACCGTAGAGCCGGGTCGCTCCTCTATGAATTTTCTGAACTCCTCGGCATCACAGCTGTCGGCCAGTGAGCAGCCGGCATCGCTCGAAGGCTCGAGAACCGTTTTTTCAGGACAGAGAATTTTGGCTGTCTCACCCATGAAATGCACTCCGCACAACACTATCACCGGAGCATCAATTCGGGTGGCTATTCTTGCCAGGGCAAGAG
>JAIDXU010000115.1 GCA_029058455.1 Paramuribaculum sp. | reverse complement strand
AAGCTGTATCAGCTTGATATTCCTGATGGCGTGTACTTTTATGGTCTCAACGCCTTGAACTACTCGCAAGATCTGACTCTGTTAGTTTTACGTAATCCCGAAGTGATACCGGTATCTTGGTGTGTACTTGAAGGCACGAATAGATCCAACGGCGCATTGTTTGTGCCGGAAGGAGCAAGAGAATCTTTCTCGTCAGATATTGAATGGGGACAGTTCGGACTTATTGTGGAAGGAGACAGAATAGATGACTGGGCGGCTGAAAGTGATGACACATATTCTTATTCGGGTATATATCCTGAGGTAGTTATAACAAAGGTAAATAATCCTGTCGAAAAAATGACAATTCCCGAAACTGTCGAGATTCACGGACGTAATTACAATGTCACAGGTATTGGTGAGCGGGTATTCCAATCTTCCGTAATACAAAAGATTCATATTCCAAAAAGTATTGTTAAGATAGGAGAATTTGCTATAACATCAGATTGTGGTTCATTGACTGAAATTGAGGTCGATGAGAATAATCCTGTTTATTTTTCCCATGAGGGAGTTCTATATAATGACATTACCAATACCCTAATAGTATATCCAACAGCAAAACGTGATAAGGTATATGATGTGCCGGAGGGAGTGATGAACATATATGGTTGGGCATGCTATAATGATTTCATTGAAAAAATCACATTCCCGTCAACAATGGAGTATATAGGGGCATGTGCGTTCTGTTATAGCGGTCTACAATATAAGAACTATCCGGTTATAATATCGAAAGCTGAGATTCCTCCTTATTTGGATCAATCGGCTTTTAATAATGAGGTCTATCCGATTGCTGAAGTATATGTTCCGGCCAATAGCCTTGAGACATATAAGGCAGATAATAAATGGAGTAAATTCAGTAAGATATTCTCACTTGATGAATACAATGCGGTTAATAAAATTAACTCGGATGATTCCATGATTTTTATCAGTGGAAATACACTTACATCAAACTCTGAGTTCCCCGTTGAGATTTATAGTATTGACGGCAAATTACTTAATAATTCTCCGCTTAATTCTATTGCCTTACCAAGTGGTCTTTATGTAATCAAGATTAACGGACAGACAAGAAAGATTAAGATAGGTAGATAAAACTGAAGCCCCGAAAATCGCAAATGGTTTTCGGGGCTTTGTTAATATTGGAGGATGTGGATTTTGTCAGGGGCGGGGAGATTGGTTGGGATTGCGGGGTCGTATGCGCGCGAGGTTTTCGTAGAGCTTGGTGAGATCAATCGAGCCGCTTCCTTTGAGTTTGGTGAGGGCTTTGGTGTTTGAAGCCTGAGTGTCGCTCTGATAAGCCTCCCAGATAAATTTCACAACTTTGTTGGCTGTGGCGTTGCTACATTCTCCGGCCGAGAAGTAGGGATGTGAGGCTATCTCGCTGAGATTTCCGCTGCATATCAGGTCGTAGAGCTGACGCGCGGCGTCGCCGGTGAGCTTGTCTTTGCTCCACACGGTGTTGGCGTTGAGATAGGCCAGGTCGGCTTCGTTTATGCCCGAGCTGACTTTTTTGGCAGGAGCTTCGGGTTGTGGCTCGGGTTGTGCAGGAGCTTCCGGTTCGGGAGCGACGGTTTCGTCAGAGGTGAGCGAGACAATTGCTTCGGCACCGGGAGCGGATGTTTCGATCTCGGTTGCGGCGGGAGCGGCTGCCTCGGCGGGTGATACCCCTTCTGACACATCCACAAGGCCGGGAGCATATTTATCAGCGCCTTTGAATATCGACGGAAGATAGTTTAGCGCTACGACTCCAAGAGCTAACGCGGCAATTACGGCAACGATTATCAACGCTATCGAGCCGGCTGAACGTCGTGTGGATCCGGGGCGCGAGGTGGCGATCTGATCAGGTAGCACTGTGTTGTCGGTCGTTATTTCGGTCTTGGCGACAGGTTGCTCGGCTGTTATGGTGTCAGTTGCGTTGTCTGACTGACGGAGATCGATCATATAGCTCTCGTCGCCTTTTGTTTTGACGGCGAGACGACGCGCCCGATAGCCGTGGAAAACTCCGTCGCGCAACAGCGAATATTCGGTGCTGTCACGGTTGAAGGTGGCGGTGGCGGTTACTTCCCTTGTGCGGTCAAACTTCATGATGAGGGTCACGGTGCGCTGACCTGCTTCAAGCGGCGATTTGAGCGGGGTGAGCTTAATGCCGAGCGCTTCGATGGGTTGCACCATGATGGCCGCGCCGTTATAGGTCACAAACGGACATGTGCGGCCGGCGGTGAAATGAGTCACCGATGGCTCGCAGCCGGGGGCGGTATATGTGAGCGTGAGTTTATTGCCTTCAACAACCGAGGTTGACGAGGGGGTGACTCCGGCGGGATAGACCACCATATATTTGCGCTCTATCTTGTCGCTGAGACGGGTGAAGCCCGCTTCGGGCACCGGAGGAAGTGTGGCCGAGGCGAGTATTATGCGCTCGAAAGGTATCGAACCCTGCTGGAACGGAAACGATAACAGTGTCTCGAGATCCTTGACCGACAGATATGTGCGCAGGGCAACGCCTTGTGCGTTAGCGTTGACCGACGGCTGCATCCACCCCGGAGCATGGAAGCAGTGGGTGGGAATGCCGGCCTTGATCATCGCGGCCTCAAGCTCCTCCTCATTGTCGGGATAGGCTCCCGCAAGGCGGAGTATCTCGGCGATGGTGCGGCCGGGAAGCATTGATTTGACTGCGAGAGTGAGAATCACCGTAGCGTGGCGACGTGTTACACGCGCATATTGCCAGCCCTCTACGGTAGGAGTGATGGTGAAGATCTCGTCGGCGTCAAAAAAGTTGTCAAGCAGAGAGGTGTCGTTGCTCCACTCAACTTTTATGAAGTTATATTGCTGAGTCATGGAATCAGAGACCGGGGTATTCGGCGGCGAGTGAGGCGATTGCTTCTTGATCGGGAACCCATTGCGACGGATCGGCCACATTGATTTCCACAAGATCCATCAGAGCTACATAGTCATGCTCGTTGTCGGTGTCAACAATCTCGGGATCGGGATTATCGATTATGGCTACTTCGCCGGTGGCGGGATTAATGCTCAGCATCACATAGTCGGTGAATGTCTGGTCGTTGGCTGCATATTCGGCCACGGCCTGTGAAATGCGCTCAGCAAGGGGTGAGCGGCTGCTGCTTGCGGTAAGAGGCATAGTATTCTTGGTTGGGAGTGACGTATTGAAATTTTTAAGCCGCCCGCCGGGATAGGCAGACGGCTTATAACAGGTTTAAAACCGCTGATTGAGAAATTTATTTTTCTGCTGCCAGCGCTTTGGCTCTTTCGAGATATTTCTTGAAGTCGATGTTGAGAGCGTTGCCATAGGTGGGATATTTGTCAACGAGCTCCTGATAGGTGGCGGCTTCAGCTTTATAGTCTTTCATCTCATGCTCCACATTTGCCTGTTTCATGAGGAAAAGGGGAGTGTAGTAGGCGTTGTTGTCAGAGAGCTTCACGGCTTTCTTGAAGCAGGCCAGACCCTCGGCATATTCGCCTTTGTTCACATAGCAGTCGCCTTCGAGTGATTTTGCGCTTGCGCCGATCACGGTTTCTTTGGCGTCATACTTCTTGAGATATGAGATTGCTTCGTCGAGCTTGGCGTTGCGGGCTGCCTCATTCTCTTCCGACATGGCCTGTGTATAGAGTATGATGGCGGCGTTGAGCTTGGCGCGGTTGCCGGCGTCATAACCGTAGTTGTCGGCCACCTGCTTATACTGCATCAGAGCTACTGAGTCCTGACCAAGCGAGAGAGAGGTGTCGGCCTGACCGATGGCATTGTCCGAAGCCTCGATTCCGGGGCGACGGATGGCGAAAAGGTAAATCAAAATAACACAAACCACTGCGGTGACGGCGATGAGACACCACATCAGCGCTTTCTGTGTTTTCTTATTCTTGAGTTCCTGGGCCAGTACGGCCTCTTGTTCGGCGGTGAGCTTATCGCCTGATTTGGGTGTTTGCTGATTGATAGACATAGAGTTATATGCTGTTTGTCGATTTATCTTATGGTTAATGAAAAGCGGTCGCGACAAGGCGGCGACGCTATTGCGCTGCAAAATTAGCAGTTAATTCTCATATACAAAAATTTTAACCCCTCAAATTTGTTCCTCTCACGCCAAAAAACATTTTTTAAGTCTTCCATAAGGTATCTTGCTGATTTTTGGTGGAAAACGAATAAATGACTACCTTTGCAAACCAATGAACCATGAGTATATCAATTTCTGATACCTGCACTTATGAATAAGAAAGGTCGTTATGTTCCCTCATATCTCAGCCTTGATCCTTCCGCTGTCAAAGTTGAGCAGCGCATAATGACCGTAGGCTATTTGATAAAGTTGCTTGAAGAAAACAGGGTCGATCTTTATCCCGATATCCAGCGATCAGGTAATCTTTGGGATAGGGGAAAGCAGAGTCGTCTCATAGAATCAATATTGCTCGGTCTACCTTTGCCAAGTTTTTATTTCGATTTTTCCACATATAACGGTAGCTATGTGCCTGTCGACGGCTTGCAGAGGCTTTATGCGTTGAGAAATTTTGCTGTAACCGGCAAATTGACTCTTCATGGACTGGATTTCCTCACAGATTATGAGAATAAAAGATGGGAGGATTTCTCATTTTATGACAGGCGGCGTTTTCTTAATGCCGAAGTTGCGTGTAATATAATTGGAGGGAATGCTTCGACTGATGTGAAATTTGTGATTTTCAGCCGATTGAATGTAGAGGGGGTGCCTCTTAATTCACAGGAGATACGTAATGCACTTTTTCCCGATGTTTCGGAAAGAGTACTCAGACACATGGCTGAACTTGGGGAATTCAAAAGGCTTGGTATTTCATCAAGGCGAATGACAGATATGGAGTTGGTACTTCGTTTCCTTGCCTTTTATATTAATGATTTTCGGGATTATTCCGGTAGAATGGATTTCTTCCTCAACGAGACAATGGAGAGATTGCGCCGGTTTGATGATATTGAGGTAGATAGGTTGATCGCGCTGTTTTCGGAGTCTCTGCGCATTGCGGATTTTCTTTTCGGCATAGACGCTTTCAGACCTTATTCCTCGACCGAGCGCCGCAAGCCTCTTTCAAAGACTTTGTTTGAGACACTTACTGTAACAATAGCCCGTAATATAGATGTTAATTTTATGTCGCGGGCAGATAAGCTGCGCAATCGTTACCGGCAATTGCTCATGAATCCCTATTTTCAGGAAACGCTCTCTACCGATACTGCCGGTCGAAATAAGGTAGTGACGCGATTCGAAATGATGCAGCGTTTGTTTAACAGTTTATGACACAGTTGACTTATGATTACAAGACTGAAAATTCATAACTTCAAGATTCACACCGATTCCGATCTTCAGCTCGCTCCGCTCACTATACTTACCGGCATGAACGGCATGGGCAAATCGTCGGTTATGCAGTCATTGCTTATTTTGAGGGAGTCGGTTCTGAAGGGTGACTATCCTTCGCGTCTTAACCTCAAAGGTGACTCATTTTCTGTCGGCAAGTCGTTTACGCTTATTAACTGGGATATTGTCGACAATCCCGACCGGATGACTCTTTCTCTGACTATTGACGGTAGGGAGATGGACTTTACTTTCGGCTATCCCGAGCAATCGGAGTCTCGTTTGCCGGCAATTGAGGGTGTGCCGCTGCCTGAACGTGAGGATATTGAAAAATTTTCATTATTTGTGCCGGGTGGTGTGCAATATCTCAGTGCTTTCCGTTATGGACCCAGAGGAATGTATGAGAGTAACAGTTCGATTGTTGACGATAGCGGTGAAGTGTCATATCACTTGGGACAGGGAGAGTATGCCGTTTATTATCTGGCTAAATATGGTCATAAACCTGTAGTTGTCGAGCAGATGCTCTATGAAGATACCGACGATGAGAATGAGAAAACGCTGAAAAATCAGGTTGATAAATGGCTTTCGGAGATTTCTCCCGACATTTCGGTTCAGCTTACTCAATTTGACAAGGATAAATATTCACTGAAATATCTCCACACTCGTGAAGGCAGAGGTAATATAGAGGTCGAAGCACTCAATACAGGTTATGGTGTGACCTATATTCTTTCGGTTGTCACTGCATTGCTTTCTGCTCGGCCCGGCAGTCTGGTAATGATCGAAAATCCCGAAGCTCACATTCATCCTGCGGCTCAGTCAGCTTTAATGCGTCTTATCTCAAAGGCGTGTGCCGGCGGAGTTCAGGTGATTTTAGAAACCCATAGCGATCATATTGTCAACGGTGCGCTTGTTAATCTGAAACTCAAGGTTCTTAAGCCCGGCGATCTGATGATATATTTTTTCGACAGGGAAACAACTTCACGGCCTGTTAGGATTTTACCTTTAAAAATAGGTCGGGATTGTCGCCTTAAAAAAACGCCTCCACGATTTTTCTCTCAGATGAACCGCGATCTTGATATATTGTTTGGTCTATGAGAAAGGTATTTATACTTATCAAAGACCTCAATAATGATAAGCTGTCAAGAAAGGAGGTCGGCATATATCTTAGAAGTCTGATTGAGGTGGCTAAAATGATTGATCACGAAGATTTCGAGGGCTTTATTGAGATTGAGAAATTCAATAGGCTTATAGCGGAGATCAAGCCAAGCGACAGTGATTATCGCAATGTTCATGAATTGAGAAATCATTTTTCAGAGTGGTCTGATTACTCGGAACTTGACGATAAATTTGAAACCGTCAAAGTAGGCAAGAGTGATTTCACTAACCACATTTACGGTGCTTGTGCGGCATATTCCGACGAGCTTGTTGTTAATCATGATGCATATCCCACAAATTCGATCCATATTCATATCATGAATGGAATGCAGCTTACAGCTTCCAAGAAAATCAATATGCTTTCCTGTGACGATGTGTTGGTCTACGAATGGTTTTGCGATAACCGGGATCCTGAGCGAAAATTCGATAAATATTATCTTAAACATTCGCGTTTCGGCCCTCGCATTGTAAATAACAAACAGGTTTCACCATTGACCGTGCCTGAACCTCAGCTCAAAATATGCTTGAAAAAAGCGGTCGGCGGCAAGAATGAGCGTCGTATCTATTTTTATGACAAGAAGCAGAAATTGCTTCTCGTGTTTTATGACGAGAATGATCAGAATAAGTATCATGGTCATGAAATTCTTAAGAAAGATAAAAAGAGTGAGGAGCAGAAAATTGATAATGATATTATCAATAAGATGAAGAAGATCTTTAAATATAAG
>JAIDXU010000114.1 GCA_029058455.1 Paramuribaculum sp. | reverse complement strand
CTATATGGCTATCGATAAGAAAACATCATGGCTCATCTCGGCCGGTACAGCAATCTGCGGAGGAAGCGCTATTGCCGCCGTAGCACCTGTAGTAAAAGCCTCCGATCATCAGATGGCTGTGAGTCTCGGCGTTATATTTATTCTCAACTCAATCGCCCTCCTTATCTTCCCCCCGTTAGGACATGTCTTTAACATGAGCGAAGCCCAGTTCGGCACATGGGCTGCCATCGCCATTCACGACACCTCGTCGGTGGTTGGCGCCGGTGACGCCTACGGCATGGAAGCACTCCGACTCGCCACCCTGATCAAACTTACACGCGCCCTCTGGATCATTCCCCTGGCTCTGTTTACAATCTTCGCTTTCCGCAAAAGCAATTCCAAAGAATCGGGCAAAAACAAGATTTCAATTCCTTGGTTTATCTTCATGTTTGTAGCAGCAATGGCTATAAACACTTATTGCCCCCTCCCCTCTGCCATTAACGATGTTATAGTGCTTCTCGCCAAACGTGGTTTGGTGCTGACACTTTTCCTCATCGGCTGTTCTCTTTCGTTAGCCACAATCAAGAACGTTGGCTTCAAACCGCTCGTTCAGGCCATATTACTCTGGATAGTGATCGGAGTTTCTTCATTTGTAGTGGTAATGACCACTATCAGCTAAGCGATTCGGTTTTCCACATGATATTCCGTCGACCGGCTGCCGAGCCGGCACTTCCCATAGCCGTAGCCTTTGCCCTTGGCATTGCTGCGGCTATGGGTTTTAATTTTCATGTCAGCTTAACGGCGGGATTAATATGTGCTGCCCTATGCTTCATCTTTAAACGCGGATATTCAGGTATGATATGCCTGTTTTTCGCTCTCGGCGCCCTTGACCTGAATATATCAAGGATAAGGCCCGAAATGTCAGGCTACGAACAGGTTTATGAAATCAGTATCGATAACGTAACCGAAATGCCCTCGTCGCTATTGGTTAAAGGAAAAGTTTGCGGAGCGGGCCAATCTCTCAGTTCATTAAAAAAATGCCACCCTACAAAAGTTACTCTCCTTCTTCCTCACCCCACCCCTCCCGTAAGAGGGGGAGACCTGATTACGGCAAGATGTAAGTTCTCGCCCGTAACACCGGTTTATTATCTCCCTTATGAATATGATCCGGTCGAGAAAGATATTGCTTCGGGCTATTTTTACTCTGCTATGGTCATCGAAGAGCAGATCATCTCAATTGCTCCCGACACATCAATTAGCGGGAGGCTCAACGCTCTTAGAGAAAAATGCATTGATATTCTATCCGAGAGCAATCTGTCGGCTCAATCCAAAATATTTATCGCTACGGCACTGATGGGTTCGCACGAATGGGATGACAAACAAATGCGCGACAACCTCTCTCAAACCGGTCTTGCCCATATCCTTGCTCTTAGCGGTCTACATGCCTCGATCATAGCGATGATGATTCTATTACTGTTATCTCCGCTTGCATTGGTTACATGGCGGCATATTCATCGCCTCACAGCCATTGCCGTGTTGTGGATATTCGCGGTTATGACAGGTCTCAGCCCCTCGGTAACACGCGCAGTGATAATGATGACGATCATGCTTGGAGGAGATATTTTAGAGCGGAGATCAAACACCCTTAATGCGCTCTGTATTGCCGCCCTCGTGATACTCATACCATCACCGCAATCGCTTTTTTCGGTAAGTTTTCAGCTTAGTTTCGCCTCGGTAGCGGGCATAGCCCTCTTTGCCGACAAGCTGTTGCCACAACGCAGTCAAAAAGTCATTTTGCCTACTCCACTCGCGCATATCAGGCGCGTTATCCTTTCAGCAATAGCCATCTCAATTGCTACAATGCTATGCTCAGGCTGGCTGATCGCCTATCATTTCAACCGACTTCCAACCTATTTCATAATCGCCAATATTCCGGTTGTGCCTTTTCTCGTTCCGGTAATAATAGCGGGTGGCATAGGAGTGATAATTTTAAATGCTGCCGGTATTCCGTCAGGGATAGTATGTGATGTAGTAAATCGGTCAGTTGGAATACTTAACGCATGGGCCGAACATCTGTCAACTCTTCCGGGAGCCGAGATAGTTACGGGTAAAATATCGCTGCTCACATTGCTCACCGCATTGCTGCTGATGCTCTCACTGAGATTAGCCATGAGAGAGCGACGCGCCAATCGCAAGCTTCCGGCAATCATTGCTTCTGCCGGACTTCTTCTTACTGTAGCAAGCTGTGGTTTCGAAGCAAACCGCCCACCCGAAGGCGTAACCGGAGAATGGTATCTAACCGCCAACAACTCTACTACCGAATTGGTAGTCAATACACCCGGCACACTCGCGATAGTCTCTACCTCCCGACTCAATGATCATGACAAAGAGAGCATCAAGCGAAGAGCAACCGTAAGATACCGCAACTATATGCATTCCCGCAACCTTGATTCGGTAACCGTATGCGACACGAATACCAGTCTCCCGGGTCTGATTGTCAACAATGGCGTTATTTCCACTCCCCTCGGCTCAATTCTGCTGTTGACCAACAATCTGCCGGGAGTGATTCCGACCAAAGACACCAAGATTGACCTGGCGGTGATATGCCGGGGATACAGAGGAGATGTGGGAGATATGATTAAGTTATGGCGCCCTGCAAAAGTAGCGCTGTCACCCGACCTCTCAACGAAGATGAGAGAAAGATTTATAGCCGAGTGCCACAAAGTCGGCGTTATTCCCCTAACCGGCCCGATAAATCACCTCACTTCGATGTGAAATTACTTCACTTTAAAGTTATATCCCATCGTAACTTCGATGGAGGTGCCTCGCGACGAGGAAAAAGTGTCGCTCTTATGGTTGGGGAAAATACTTCCGAGGCCAAAATAATATCTGCCTTCCAACACTATTGAGTGGCGTTTATACTTGCCGAAAAACAGCTCGACACCCGCGCCTCCGCAAATACCGTAGTCAAACTTGTTTTTTATATCCATCCACAACTGATCGGTATATCTGTAACGATAGGGAAATCCCTCAACCGATTTGGGGTTATGATAATCGAAGTTTGAAGAAATCTTACTGCCTATCATATATCCCACCGATGGACCGAGGTTAATGAATCCCTTGATGGTTCGTGAACCGAAATAAATGTGGGTCATGACCGGAATCTGTATATAGGTCAACTGACGCTTATAGTTAAACCTATCGTTATCCTCCTCATAATCCTCTTTCCAACCGCGCTGGGTGAAATTGAGTTCAGCAATCAGTCCAAACAGCTTTTCCTCACTGTAGCGGAAGGTCAAGCCGCCTGTTGCACCCTGCGCAAAAGACTGCCTGATGTTAGGCGAAAACTCCTGATGACCGAGTGTCATGCCCCCTTTGGCTCCAATCCAGAAATGTGGTTCATAATATCTCTGGGCAGAGGCCGACGGGAGCATAAACATCATTCCCGCAGTTATGAGCAGAAGTGTGATGAGATATTTTTTCATAAGGCTATGCGGTCAACGAGTCCGCTGGGACGGAAGTTCACGAAATAG
>JAIDXU010000113.1 GCA_029058455.1 Paramuribaculum sp. | reverse complement strand
CCTCCACACGCTGCACCAGCTTGACCATGGCTACGATGTCGGTGGTGCCACGCTCCTTGCGCATTACAAACGGCATGGAAATCTGTCCGGGCTCGAGAGTGGCAACCTGCTTGGCAACCTCCTGCGGAAGCTGTGACATTTCAAAGAATGTGGTACGGGTCCTTTCATTGACCATTTTACCTTTGTTGGCGCGTGTATCTTTATCCTGCGAATAGATGGTAGCCTCCTCAAATGTCAGTGTACCCTTTTCAATCTCCTGACGCAGAGTATCAAGCTGACTGAGGGCGTTATCAAGCTCACTATCGGGCACCTTGGGAGTAAGGAGTATGTGGCGGCAATTGATTCGGTCGCCACGTTTTTCAATAAGCTGGATAATATGATAGCCGAACTCGCTCTCGACTATACGGCTCACCTTCGAGGGGTCGTTAAGGTTGAAAGCAACCGCCGCAAACTCGGGATCAAGCTCGGATTTCGGCATAAATCCGGTTTCACCACCCTTACTTGATGTAACGGCATCCTCACTATAAAGAATTGCAAGCGTGCTGAAATTGCTCTTACCGCTGTTAACAGCCTCGGCATACTCTCTCAGTCGGCTCTTGACCTCCTCGATGTCCTGACGGGGCACAACGGGATTGAATGTTATGATCTCGACCTCCACCTGACGGGGCACAATAGGTAATGAGTCGGCAGGAAGAGAGTTGAAATAACGGCGTATATCGGCCGGAGTAGTCTTGATATTTTTTGTAAGCTCCTGCTGCACCATCTGCACACGGTTATCATTTCTTACCATGTCCATATAGTCGCGACGCAGTTCAGGAATAGATTTGTTGAAATATTGCTCTACCTTCTCCTTACTGCCCAACTGGGTTATGAGAAAGTTTATCTGGCTTTCGGCGCGGCTGATCACCATCGATTCCTGAACCTCGATAGTATCAAGATCGGCCTGATGGAGAAACAGTTTCTGCACGGCGAGCTGTTCGGGAACCACACAATAGGGATCGCCCGAAAAATCGCTGCGCATGCTTCTTAGATTCTGAATCTGCTCCTCGATTTCAGATTTCCATATCGGAGTATCACCGATGACCCACGCAACCTCCTCGGCTGTATTGTTCTGAGCAAATGATCCGAGAGCGAGAGCAAGAAATGAGAGGAATAGGGATATTCTGTTGATTTTCACTGTAATATCGTTTAGAAGTAAATTTGGCTTCAAAATTACTAATTTTTCGCCAAAGCATCCCAATTACGTTAGCTAAAATTAATTAACACACAGCAGACACAGAACAACCTAAGGTTATAGCAACCACACCGGTTACTCGGTGAGGTCTTTGAGTATGGCCTGAAGTTCGGCATCGGTTGCAGTAAGACGGGCTTTACAACCGGCTATTAACTCTGACGCGCGACGGGTATAGGTAGTAAGCTTGTCAATGTCACACTGATCGCTCTGCATGTTGCGCAATATTGCTTCAAGCTCGGCAAGAGCCTGAGAATAGGTCATTTCTGAAACAGGTTGAAATTCAGCCATAATTTATAAGCTATAAGTTTTATTTGTTTACTGATTGATTTTATTTATTGTTGAGGTGGCCATCCCTTTTTCGAAGGTTGTGGTTATCACATCACCCGGTTTAAGTGACGCGACATCGGTAACTGCCACACCGTTTACACGGGTGATGGAATATCCTCGGGCAAGAACCGATTGCGGCGAGAGTGCCGACAGCAGTTCGGAGAGCGATTGAATACGTGCCTGCGCACGGGCTATGACGTTAGCCGATAAAGTTCTGAGACTCTCGCGACGACTATCCAAGCGGCTCATGGCAGGAGTAAGACTTTTACCTACTATACGCGCCAAAGCAACCGGATAGGCATCAATTCGCGCTTTAGCCTTGAGAATCACCGCGCCGGCAAGCGAAGGAATGGCGCCCTCACAATAGGCAAGCCGTGAGTGAGCCTGAGCAAGCCGCTCTCTTACACACAACAGAATATCGCTTCCGAGGGCATTAAAGCGGTCAAGCACACCGCAAGCCTGACTGACAAGCCATTCGGCTGCAGCGGTAGGAGTTTTAACCCTCATATTGGCCACATAGTCGAGCACGGTTACATCGCGCTCATGACCTATGCCGACAATCACAGGTAACGGAAAGCAGGCAACATTGGCAGCAAGATTATAATCATCAAACCAAAGCAGGTCGGTAGTCGCACCGCCGCCTCTGATTATAACCACGCAATCCCATTGCTCCTGTTCGGAGGCTATCGTTTCAAGAGCCGACATAACCGACGCAACGGTTCGCTCCCCCTGCAAAACGGCAGGAAACAATTTCACATGAAATTTGAGCAGCGCCTGATTGTTATAGAGCTGATTTACAAAGTCGCCATATCCCGCCGCTCCTTTGGCCGAAATCACCGCAACACGCATGGGCGGAATATTCCACTCAAGCTGACGGTTATTATCCACGATTCCCTCCTTGGCAAGCCTTTCAAGTATCTCCCGTCGATTGCGCTCAGCCTCACCCATCGTATAGGCGGGATTGATGGCGCTGACCACAAACGACATGCCATAAGCCGGATGATAGCTCACCGACCCTCTCACCATTACTTTCATACCTGAAACAGGGAGAGAGCCGGTAGCGGCCTGAAAACCGACCACAAGGCGGCTCCAGACATTAGCCCATGACACAAATTTCACCTTAGCCACCGTGCGTGAGGTGAAAGGATCTTTCTCACACAACTCGGCATAGCAATGGCCGTTATTGGTGCGGAGATCGCTCAGCTCACCCACAACCCACACCTCGCGGAGGCGCGGATCGGCAAGCACTCCGGCAATCACTCTTCCGAGAGCGGAAACACTCAGCGGAGCTCCCGAAAGAGAGCCGAGATCAAGAGGCTGAGAAATTGCTGTCATTTTTGCGACTTGACATATTTGCCACCCGAGAGCCGGTAGGTAAGCGATTTAACCATATAATCGCTAATTTCGGCATATACCTCGGGGGTAAGAAATTCCTCCACATGGCTTGTAAGCACGAGATTACCGTTTTCGGGGTCGAAACTATAGCTTGCAAGCACAAAAGGCACCATCGCCTCAACCATGTCACGGTTTTTATGACCTGCCTCCGTGAGCCAGTCATCAAGCTGAGGTGCGGCAAACATTTTGCCCGTTATGTCGGTAGCCCAATCCGACAGGTAGAAATTCACCTTACTGTCGGGAGTAGGAGTCATTACGGTCGAAACCAATGCAATAACCGAGTCGTTACCTGCCTTGAGTATCATTATCTCAGCTTTCGACGCCGAGGTCATTTCAATCTCCATCTTCTTGGGTGAGAGCGAAAGTATGCGCGATGAGCCATAAAGGGCATTACGCGAGGGTGACGAGCTTCCGCTGTTGAAAAAATCTATCATGTCGAGCCGAGTGTTGCGGTCGAGCAATGGAAAGATTGAATTAGGCGCAGAGGCGAAAGCTCCCGAAGCGGTGAGCTGCGCCCCGGCCGAAAAAGCGGTGACAAACAGCAGAGCCGTTACAGC
>JAIDXU010000112.1 GCA_029058455.1 Paramuribaculum sp. | reverse complement strand
CTTCTTCCTGGCCTCGGTCCTTAACCTCTCAGAAGCACAGAAAAACGAATTTGCACCTCTGCTCACCGCTATGGACAGCGAGATGGAAAGCCTCTCACGCAATGTGCGCGAATCAGAAAAAGAGCTGACTCAGAAGGGTGAAGCCGCTACCGATGCCGACTATCGCACCGTATCCGAAGCCATGTTCGAACTCAGAGGCAAGGAGAGCGAGGTTGAAAAAAACTATTACAAGAAGTTCTCAAAAATTCTCACTCCCCGACAGCTTTTCAAATTCAAGAGTGCCGAACGCAACTTCATGAAGGTATTGATGAAAAAGCGGCCCAACGTCCCCGGCCCAAACCATAACAAGCATAACCGTTCCAAAGGCGGTAATCAGGGCAACAACCGCTGATTATCGGCTCCGGAAATCAGGGCGGTAAAATATCCTCATATTCCATTCTGCCTGTCGGCCCCTCAAGCCGACTCTTGGCGTTTATATTCACTTTATTTTCAGGCAGAGACATGAAATCATCCATTTTGCGCATATTTCTGACATTATCAATCTTATTCATTTTCTCGACAATGGCTCGATCGGCAGTCTCCAAACCGGTGTTTTCACAACCTCAAACCGTGATCAGCCAATCATCGGCCGAGATAGCTAAAGCCCTCGAGCACCATGATGTGCGCGCCGCTCTGAGACCCCTCGTCAACCTCACCCTCGCTCAAAACGAAATCAACAGCGACAGTATGCCCGCCATGCTGCAACGCATCGACTCGATAGGCTCGTTGAGCTATATCGATCCGGTGTCGCTGTCACTCGTCAACCTGCTGCGTGCCTCCATCTACAACGACATCTACCAGTCGCAGAGATATTCCATCGAGCACCGCCCCGATGCCTCTCGGCTCACCGACGACTATTCGGTGTGGAGCCGCGGGCAATTTGAAGCGCGGATAATGGAGCTGCTCAACAGCGCCATGGCTCAGCCCGAATCGCTAAAAGCCGTTTCGACACGCAAGGTTGCCGACCTTTTCACCATTACCGACAACTCGGCGATGTTCTACCCCTCGCTGCTCGACATAGTAGCCTTCAACTGCGCCGATATGGCTCTCGGGCTCGACACTCCCGATTCGCGCAAGGTAGCCACTGAATATATCACCACCCTCAAGCGTCTTGACTCCGGCGAGCCGGCGCCAAGCATTATGGCCGACCTTTGGCTGCTAAACACATCCTCACGCTCGGCTGAATATAACATAGAGGCTCTCTACAAACTGCTCGACACCTATCCCTCCACCCAATTCAGAGGCGAAATCATCACTGCCATCGGCGATCTGACCTATCCGGCCCAATCAATTCCCCAAGCAAAAAAGATTTATGAGATAGCCAAAAACTTCGCAGCCCGCTATCCCTCTTATGTCAACATAGGTTGTGTCAAAAACCTCATCAGCCGCCTTTCGGCCAAGAGCGTCAATATCTCCGCACCCGGCGTTGCATATCCCGGCAACAAACTGACAATCAAAGCCACCGCGCTCAACGCTCCCTCGGCTACCGTCACTCTCTACAGGGTCAACAAGATCATTTCCAACCGCAACGCCTCAAGCGTCGACCTCAAGGAAATGAAATCGGGTGATCTTACCGAGGTTGCTGTAAGAACTTTGAAATTCAGCGGCACTGTGCCTTTTGCCGACACCACCGAAGTTGAGCTGACAATGCCCGACACTCCCGGCAACTTCATAGCCGTAGTGACCGCGCCCGGCATGAAACGCTACGACTATCCACCTCTTATCCGCAGCTCTCGCCTTAACCTTGCGGTGATGAAGTTCGATGACGTTACGCCTGTGGTTATAGATCCCTTTACCGGCGCGCCGGTAGGAGGAGCTACGGTAATGAGCTATGACTCGCCCGGAAAATCACAGCCACTTCCCTCGCTCACCGACAGCCTCGGCATGACCGCACCCGTGCCCGAAAAAAACAATCTAAGGCTTTACCCGGTCAAAGGGTCCGACAACTTCGCACCTCTGGTTGCGATCTACAAGAACTATACCCATGAGCGCAATCCGCTTTGCGTAAATGGATTCACGTCGCTGCCGCTCTGTCGCCCCGGCGACACTATGAAATGGTGTGCAGCGGCCTACTATGCCCGCCCCTCAGGCTATGAAACAGCCGCAGGAGTGAAGCTTCATGCCACACTGTTCAATGCCAACCGTCAGCTTGTCGACACAACCACAGTGACAGCCGACCGCTATGGCCGCGTGGAGGGTGAATTTACCATCCCCACGGGTGAGCTTACCGGTCAATATTCCATTCAGCTCTCCGAATCACCCGATCAGAGCAGCCTGACCGACATCTACTTTGAAGTAAGCGATTACAAGCTCCCCACTTTCTATGTCACATCACAGCCGGCGCAGACTCTCTCGTCAGGCGCCGTTGAGATTGAAGGCTCTGCCATGGGCTATAACGGCGTGGCTGTCGCCGACGCCACGGTTTCGGTCTATATCAGCGAGATAACTTTCTGGTGGAGGCGTTCGCAGCTTTCTTCCGACTTCGTTCCCCTCACTCTTGAGACAGTCACCGACGCTGACGGCCATTGGAAAGTCACTCTCCCCGCCGAAGCAATAGCCCTGACCAACGCCAACGCGCCCTGTTTCCGCGCCGAAATCACAGTCACATCCCCCACCGGCGAGTCTCAGAGCGAGTCGACAGTTTTCTCAAAGGGCAATCCCCTGATTCTCATGCTCTCAATATCACAGAATATATGCCTCGACAAGCCTGAAATCGAGCTTCCCGTAAAAGTGGTAGATGCCCGCATGACTCCTCAGCCCGACATTACGGTGAGCTACACGCTCAATCGCCTCGACTCCGACGGCAAATATGTAAAGGCCTCGGAAGGCACTCTCACCACTCCCGCCACAAAGGTTGACTGGAGCAATGTGGCTTCAGGCACCTATCGCATTGACGTGACCTATGGCGACGATACCCAAAGCGCCGTTTTCGTGGCATATCGCACCACCGACACCTCGGCTCCCTCGCCCGAAATATTATGGTGTCCCGGCAGCCGCCTGACCCTCGGAGCCGATAACTCCGCCAAGCTGATCTATTCCACAGCCGAGGATGATTCATATATTCTCTACATACTTCATGACGAACAAAACGTCTATGAACGCCGCTGGATAAAGAGCGATGCAGGTCTCCACGCCCTCCCTGTCACGGCACCTCACGGCGTGACATACCTCACCGCCACTCTCATGATCATGAAAAACATGGAGTCGAGAGTCATCGATGTCAATCTGTCATCATCGGTCAACCCTCGCGATCTCATAATCAAAACCGAGTCGATGCGCAATCGCCTCATACCCGGAGCTACCGAAACATGGACCTTCAAGGTTGAAAATCCGCTCGGAGTGCCGGTTCAGTCGGCTATGATGATTGACATGTGGAACATGGCCCTCTCCTCTCTCG
>JAIDXU010000111.1 GCA_029058455.1 Paramuribaculum sp. | reverse complement strand
CCTTAGTTATATATTGCTTGGCTGTATCGTCAATTTCAAGAGATATGCCCTGATTTTCAAGCGACTTTACGAGATTCTTGATATGAATATCAAAAATCTTGTAGATCATCTCTTTAGTTATTGGTGAGAATGGCAGAATTTCGGTAAGGCGCGCAAGGAATTCAGGTCTGAACTTACCTTGCATTATCTCAAGCATTTCGTCATGAGTCGGAATATGGCCCGATTCAAACGCCTGAAATATATATTCGCTTCCTATATTGGAGGTGAAGATAATCAAGGCATTTGAGAAGTCGCCCACTCTCCCGAGACGATCATGCAGCTTTCCTTCGTCGAGAATCTGAAGGAAAAGATCAAACACCGACCTGTGGGCTTTCTCGATTTCATCAAAAAGCACCACGGAATAAGGGTGTTGTCTTATCTGGTTAACAAGGAGTCCACCTTCCTCATAACCCACATATCCGGGAGGAGCACCATAGAGCAAAGCTACCGAGTGTTCTTCCTTATATTCCGACATGTCAAACCTCAATATGGAGGTTTCATCATTAAATAGAAATTCTGCAAGAGCTTTGGCAAGTTCGGTTTTACCGGTACCTGTAGGCCCGAGGAAAAAGAATGAGCCGATAGGTTGTCCCTTCTTATTCAGGCCGGATCGTGACTCATAGATTGCGTCAAGCACACTCTTCACTGCATGACCCTGCCCCACGAGTCGACGGTGTATGATATCTTCGGCATTCGATAGTTTTTCGCGCTCCTCCGACTGAATATTACCAATAGGCAGACCTGTCATGGCCGCCAGAACATCTCTCACATAATCTTTGTCAAGCGTAGGTTTTACATCCTCCGAGCATACCTCAGATGTAATCTTAACCGATGCAAGCGACCTATCAAGAAGATCGATTGCCGACGAAGGTAACCGTCGTTCAGGTGTATATCTTTTGGCAAGTCTCACGATATCCTCAACAACACCCTCTGAAATTTCAACACCATGAAATGAGCAATATTCCGCTGTCTTACTGTTCACAATCTCAACTGCAAAATCCTCCGACGGCTCATCTATCGAAATTTTCTCACAAAATGAGGTTAACTCCTTATCTTTCTCAACATCTTTCGTATAACCGTCTATTGAGCATGACAAGATAACCTGCAATTCATTTTTCGACAATGAACGTTTCAGTAAAGGCAAGATTCCTGAAAGAGATGACTGGCGATCCATTGCTCTGTGAAAATTCTCTATTATGAGTAATGGCTGCGGATGTCGGCTAAGCTCATCACAAACTTTCTTGAATCTATCTTCAATCTCACCCTTATATGTAGCACCTTGAGTCAAAGAAACCAAATCAAGCTCCACCGGATAGAGACCTTTCAATGAGGATGGCATCTCACTACACCTTATTTTATTTATAAGAGCATTAATAAGACTTGTCTTGCCAACCCCGGTTTCTCCGGTTATAATTATATTGGCTCTGTCTTTTCTTGAAAGCGATTCAATAATCCTTTTTAATTCATCTTCAAAACCGATGATCTGCCGTTCGTCACAATTCTTCAGCAAACATGTGTAGAATTCTCCATTTCCAACCGAAGGAGTTGAGTTTGAATGAAGAGAATGACTTGGCACATCAGTCTGCGTTGAAACAGCTCCGTTTGTAATATCGTTCAGAACTGTATTATATGAGAGCGGAAAAGTTTTCAACTGCTCAACCGAGAAACCTACACCCGGAGTAATCACGGAACACAACAGACATTTGAAATCAATCAAATCACAACCTTGACTCCGGCTTAGTCTGAATGCCTCTTTCACTACATTACGAGCCTCATCCGATAAAATAGGCTCTTTCATGGGATAAGCCGATTTCTGTGCTTGTCCGACTCTGACATCAGCCCAATCGAGCATATAGTAATAATCTGAATCAAGATTATTTTCAATATAGTTCGTCAAACCCATATTTTTATGCAAGAGTGCGCGCAAAATATGAGCAGGCTCGATCTGCGGAGAATTGCTATCACATGCAAAAGATTGTGCAATGTGTAGAAAATCACATGGTAAGAGCGACAGTTGCTCAATATACTTATCCAATTTCTTCTTAATTTTATGTTTCTATAAAATTTGACTATAGGATTG
>JAIDXU010000110.1 GCA_029058455.1 Paramuribaculum sp. | reverse complement strand
CTTGAGCGTAACGACGCTTATTTTATGATCGGAAACGTTGATTTCGAGAAACAGCTCGCCAACCGTCTCACTCCCGAGGCTGTAAGCCGCATGGTCAATTGTTCGGAAGGTGTGATTCCGGTTAAAGATACCCATTCCTGCGCCCATCACCATCATGACGAAGCCGACAACGATAATGAATCTGACGAGCAACCCGACCCGCACACATGGAGTTCGGTGAGAAATCTCCGCATAATGGCCGGAAATATGCTCGCGACCCTCTGTCAGCTCGATCCCGACGGTAAAGCTTACTACACCGACCGCCATGACCGACTGGTCTCCCGACTCGATTCGCTCGACCGAAGCTGGACCGATATTCTCGCGCCGCTCAAGGGCAAGAGCTTCATGATGTGGCATCCGGCCCTGAGCTATTTTGCCCGCGACTATAATCTGGATCAACACTCGGTCTCCGCGCAACACAAGGAGACCACTCCCGCCAAATTACATGAAATTCTTTCGATGTCAGATCATGACGACATGCCGCTGGTGTTTTTCACTGCAAAGGGTCTTGACCCGAGAGTAGCGGCCACCGTAATTTCTCAGCTTGAAATACCTGTTGAAGAGTTTGATCCGCTGAGCTATGACTGGCAGAGAAGTATGGAAAATGTAGTCGAAACCTTGAAACGCAACAACGACCGCAACCCATGATCCAAAATAAAAGCTGCGAGTGTGATATAATAATCTCGCTATCAGATATAACGATGAGCTACGGGCAGCGCACGGTGCTGTCAGATGTAAACCTGCAACTGCGACGCGGGGAGTTTCTCGCCGTGACAGGTCCCAACGGAGGTGGTAAATCAACCCTTCTCAAAATCATGCTCCGCCTCCTCACTCCAACCCGGGGAACAGTGGAATATCACTCGCGGTTCACTCCCGGCTATCTGCCTCAGAAAAATGCTATCGACTCGCGGTTTCCCATCACCGTGCGCGAGGTCATAGCCACCGGACTTATGGGGCGCGATACCTCCCGTCTTTCAAAGGATGAAAAAAATGACCGCGTTGAGCGCATGATTGCCGAAATGGAGCTTGTAAGTCATGCCGACAATCCGATAGGAGCCCTTTCCGGAGGGCAGCTTCAGCGCACTCTTCTGGGGCGTGCCCTCGTGGGTAATCCCCCGCTCCTGGTGCTTGACGAGCCTCTGAGTTATCTCGACAAGCATTTCGAGCATGAGCTATATGATATATTATCGAAATTCCACGCCGACGGAGGCACGATAGTGCTTGTAAGTCACGAAATGACCACAATATCAAATATGGCCACGCGCCACATAATGGTTGACCGTAGGCTGATAGAATGTAAGTCAAGCTCCCACGTTATACACTGCTCTTGCGACGACTGCCTTTGCTGACCGGCTGACGGAAAAGCAGCTTTCCCAACGTCGAGCCGCCGCGTCCCAGCAACTTCACAACGCTGTAAATCAGCCGCAGACGCGACACCTCTCCTGAGGATAACCCTTGCGTAAACCGGTCGAACATTTGCTGACCCATACTTTCATCACCTTCGCGGGCTATCAGAGCCGCAAGCACCACCCGCCGCACATTTACATATTTCAGGGCATGACGCAACTGCGCTGCGCGCTTCTCATCCTTACATTCGGCAGCCGCACGCGATAGGGATGCGCTCATGGCATCAAGCGCCTGCGAAACAACCTCCGAGTCAGAGCTTAATGACGCGGCCGAAATAGAATCCTCGCGATGAATTATCACCACCGACGGCTCGGTGTTAAGCTTCAGAGTCACCGGGTTCTCTATCAGGAGCCTTAAGCCAAGCTCATAGTCATTCCATCGGGGCAGACTTTCATTCCATCCTCCCGCGCGCCTCATAAGTTCGGCCGTGGATATATATGACTGGGTGCTGAGAATACAATGTAAAATCTGGGCGCGAAGCAAATCTCTGTCAGCCACCGATTTTATCTGAGTCCACATCTCCTCGTCGCGGATCATGCGGTCGAAATAAAGCAGTTCCACATCGGGTCGTGCCTCAAGCTCCCTCGCTATGCCCGAGATATGGGTAGGATGCATAATATCATCGGAGTCGAAACACATCACATATTTTGTATCGACCACTTCAAGGCCCCGGTTTCGGGCAGCCGACGCCCCCTTGACAGGTTCAGTGAGCAAATCCACCCTCATCTCGCCCTGAGGATTGCGCTCAATCCACTCTTTTACAGCCTCGGGAGTGCCGTCGGTGGAATTGTTGTCAACTATAACGAGATGCCCCGGCTTGACTGTCTGCCTGACAATCATGTCGAGAGTTTCGCCTATAAGAAGCGCCCTGTTGCGCACAGGCACTATCATTGTAATCTGCTCGGCTGTCATAATGATTTTTTAACGTTTCGCCACCTTTATTTATTGTGAGTTAGAAAAATTCTGGATAACTTTGCATACCCAATCATCATCATCGCATTAAATGTCAAACCTTATACTTGTCACCGAGAGTTATCCTCTCGGAGCGCTGACCGAAGCCGCTTTTATAGAGCCTGAGCTAAATGACCTGCTTGAGCAATTCGATCGCGTCATCTTGGTTCCTATCATGGATCGCGGCACCTGTCATCCTCTGCCCGAAGGTATCGAGGTAAGCCGATGTGTGATTGACTCGGGTATAATGACCCGGAAATGGAAAAGGCTTTTTAAGGCCAACATCAGCCCCGGATTTCTCGAAGCGCCCGCCTATGCCATCGCGTGCTCATCGATAGCCTCGGCTATCAGAGACATGGTGAAACGCGAAAAGCTCGATCCCGACAACACTTTGGGATATTCCTTTTGGTTTGACCTCGGCGCGGTGGCGCTCATGAACCTAAAGCGTCTCACCGGAATACGTTATGTGTCGCGCGCCCACGGATATGACGTGCGCATGAACAAAGCTCCCAAACTACGTCTCGACGCCCTTAAAGCCTCCGAAGGGGTCTGGGCCGTGAGCCGTCACGGAGCAAATGAACTTAAAGAAAAATTCCCGGCGGCAGCCGACAAGATTTCAACCGCCTATCTCGGAGTGAACATTCCCGAAGATACTGCCGTGCCTCCCTCGAGCGCTTTCAAAAAACTCAGTTTCATTTCATGTTCGCGGGTCACTCCCGAAAAGAGAGTTGACTATAACATCAGGTTTATACGCGCACTCGCAGTGGCTCGCCCTGACTATGAGATAAGACTCACCCATCTGGGTGGATCAGCTGAGGAAATTGAGCGGCTTAAAGCACTCGCCGAGGAACCTGATCCCATATTCGGCATACAGCCCAATTTCAAAGCTCAGTTTTCAGGCAATCTGCCTCATCCACAGGTAATCGATATAATGATTAACGGTCAGTATGACTGGTATATATTGCTCAGCACGGTTGAAGGTCTCCCCGTTGCCATGATGGAGGCGATGAGTCTCGGTATTCCCCCCGTCATAACCGATGCCGGCGGAAGCACTGAAGCTGTTGACGATGATTGTGGAATCGTTTTGCCACTCCATCCCGAGCCGGAACAATTTGTAAGAGGCATCGCCCCTTATATCGACACCCCGGCGCGACATAACGCATGTGCAGTAGCCTCACGCGATAAAATCAAAACACACTTCAATTCCGCGATTCTGCGCAAGGAGTGGGCCATAATGCTTCGACAACTCATCGACTGATGAATCAATCTCCCGATATTTCCGTAATAGTGCTGACCTATAATCAGCAGGACACTATTGCCCGCACTATCGACAGCATACTCTCACAGCAGCTGCCCGATGGAAAAAGTCTTGAGATTGTGGTGAGCGATGATGCCTCGACCGACTCCACCCGCCAAATAGTTGAGCAAATGGCTGCCGAAAGACCCGATGTGGTGAGGCTTCTGCCGGGCGCGCCCAACAAAGGGGTTGTTACTAACTATTTCTCAACTCTCGCCCAATGCCGTGGCAGATATATCACCGACTGCTCGGGTGATGATTTCATGACCGATCCGCTAAGGCTGGCCACTCAGATGGAGCTGCTCGACAGCGACAGTGACCTGATAATGGTGCTGACCCGGTTCTCAAAATATGAAATATCTACCGGCACACTTATTCCGTCACCCCTTCCTAAGGGTCATGAGCTCACCATAATAAACGGAGCCGAGCTTCTTACCCCCCTGCTTGCCCATGCTCCGGTCAACGAGATAGGACCGATACACCTGTCTACCGCGTTGCTTCGCGCCGACAGTGTGAAACGCGCCCTCGCCAAAGAGGGTGATATGATTTTCAATCCCGACTTCGGATGTGAGGATCTGCCGCTTCTCGCCGCACTCTTTGCAGGCGCAGGTGCCGCACAGCGTGATAACAATAGGGTCGCGTTGCTCCCCCGCGACACAATGGCCTATAGTGTTATGAACCCCGCGCAGATCACCGCTTCATCACCTACTCCCCGCGCCGCCATCTATTATGCTTCGACTTTGAGAGCCACAGCCATACTCGCACGCCATTACGGAGTGGACTTCGGATCCTTATATCCCTACTTCCGCCGCGTCTCGGCTCATGCGGCAAGACTGGCGCTCAGAAGCCGCAGCCGCCGCGCAACCGACATTCTCCAATCCACCCTGCGCGAGTTCCCCCAAATAAAAGTGTCGCCCGCCACACGATTACTCGTTATGACGGGCCACCTGTTACTTTCTAAAGATTAATCAGAGCTGTTTTACCACAACATTTTCAAGCTTGGTGATATCTTCGACGCGCTGTTTAATCTCATGATCACGCCCTATTACAAACGTGGTCGGAACTGCTTTGACATTATATTTCAGCAGATATTCATCTCCGTCGTGAGCGCTGTTATAAACAGCTGTCCACGGGATATTCTTTGCGCTCTGGCGCCATGCAAACTCATCATTGTCGATCGACACCTGATAGATTCTCAGGCCACGGTCACGATATTTCTCATAAACCGAGTTAAGCATGGCATTATAGGCGGGTGACGACTCGGCCGAATAAACCGTAAAGTTAAGAATCACCGGGCCTCCTCCTTTAAATTCATCTTTAAGACTGCGTTTGTTACCCTCGCTGTCATAAAGCTCGATATCGAAAAATCCTATCTCGCCGGCCACAACCGTATCGCGCGGCATTGACGGACGCCGGCTCGCAAAATTGCTCACATAGAGATTCGACAGCCACGCGGTGCGGGGGTCATTGGGACGCTCGCGTGAATAGGCGTTTGCCACTGCACCGATAATACTGAGGTCGCGTTTGTTTGACGGGTCAAAAAGCGCGGTTCCACCGATACGTTTGTTAATCACATAATAGCTCACGATACCGGAAGGATCATCAAGCAGACGTGTGCCGATCTCGCGTTTCAGCAGTGAGTCGCCGGTTGCATTAAGACCGAGACGCGACACCGCTTCATAGAGTTTGCGCTCCACATCCATCATCATCTCGGCCTGCGGGCTACCCTTGAGGGTAAAATCGCTGTCAAAAGCGTCAGCCTTGGCCATTACGGTCACCGTCTCGATACTGTCAACAGGAAAATAGAGCGACTTATCATCGAGTCTGAGTCTGTAGATGTCAGGGAAACCGGCCGCAGGACGGGTAAATTTGAAACCTCCGGAAGCAGGGAGATTGATAGAGTCAATCTTATACCATGATCCGT
>JAIDXU010000011.1:1310-4588 GCA_029058455.1 Paramuribaculum sp. | reverse complement strand
AGATTTTCAAGGGCTATTTTGGGGGCGCCTTTAAAGAAATTCTCACCGTAGACCAGCAATTCACTGACAAATTTACCATTGACATATATCTGACCGTTTCCTTTCAGTTCCACGCCGGGCAACTGGCTGATGAGGCCATCAAGCATGGAGCCCCCGGCCAAAGCAAACGCGTCGGCATTATAAACGATCGTATCCCCTTTCATCACCATTTTAAGTTTCGAGTCCTTGACTGTGACTTCCTCAAGTTGCCTGGGCTGATAGAAGGGTATTCGGGTCATCATTATCGGCCTGAGCTCTATGCCATGCTCCCTTTGGCCGAGTTGAGAGACGTTAATACATCCGGGATAATAACCTTCAGCCGTTACTCTTATAACGCAATCTGATGCCGGCAAACTGTCGATATACAGATTCATAGGCTGATTATATGAATAGGTCTCTTTCGGAAAATATGACTTGATAAGCGATGAATCGGGCCGCAACATATCGGCTTGAAAATCCTTCATCAATTCACGGGAATAACCGTCTACAACTTTGCCGACTGCATACTGACGATTTGCTGCAAAAGCGTGCAGATACCCGCACAAGATGATAAGGAGCAGGAGAATCAGATTTTTTCTCATAAGATTGGTTATGCTTGTTAGTTTCCGACACGGTGGAGCCTGATGATGTTGCAGTGTCAGTATGAGGTTTATTACTCGGTGGCAAAGGTAGCTATTATTCAGGGTATGACCAAACTAATGAATAAAATTTTTCGGGGGGGGTAGTTTGTTGATATTCAGTGATATATAGAAATGGCCGAAACCTCCACAGGAAAAAGGCTCCGACCATCGAAGTTTGAATGATTTTTTTGCGGTTATTTTTCGTTAAGATAAACGATTATGCCCATTTTAGAGTAGTGCTCAAATGGATCTCCGGTATAAACTCCCGTGACATCATATTCTTTGCCTTCATAGATAGTCGAGCCTTCAAAACGCTCAACGTCAGCACCAACCTTTATGTTGAAGATTTTGTTTTTGGGGAGTAGTCCCTTGACTTTTAGGGTCGTGTCATACCACGGAAAGACAGATTCACCCCATTTGTCAAGCTGCACAGAGCGAACCGTAATCTCCGACACCGAAGTCTGCTCGACATTGTTGATGTAGAATTTTATTTGCTCCTTGCTGTATGTCCAGTCACGCGGACTACCGGCATTGCCGTTAGATGGTTCGTCACTATCGCCGCAGGCAGAAACAAGCAGCATAAGCATTGAGGCGAGATAGAAAATTGCTTTTTTCATTTTTTGTAGAATTAGAGGTTTATATCCCTAAGACTCTAAACCGGCAAAATACCCCTATTACTATTCGTATTTTTTTTCTTAAAAATACACTCAAGTGAAAGTCTATTAGGCATCGCGTGTCACTCACCACTACAACAGCTTGTTGTTTGTTGCGGCAATTATAGCCTCGGAGATGTTGCGCACGCCAAGTTTCTCAAAAATCTGTTTGCGATATTTCTTGATAGTATCGGGCGAAAGACACATCTTATCGCCTATCTCATTCATTGTATATCCCTGAATTGAAAGAGTGATTACCGATTTCTCTCCGTCGGTGAGGGTCGGCATACTTCGTCGATCCCAACGTCGGGTAAGCCTGTTGTATTCAAAATAATCAGGAGAGTCAGTGTGGTGAATCTCGATATGTCCCGGGGAGATGTGATTAGACGCCGAGACAACGCAAAGCGCAAGCCATATACGTCCGTCGGAGGTGAGGGTGAGGGGCGTAAGTTTGTGATTAATAAGTATCTTCTTGCCCGAGTTGATAATATGGAAATCATAGGAGATATACCAATCTTTCCTTTCTTCAACCGGGAGGTCGTTGAAAAAATCAAAGCCGGCGCGGTTTAAGTCAATCAGAAACGACTGTTCATCTTCAGGCACATATTCCAGATAGAAACGGTAGCCGAGTTTCATCACTTGTTCGGGTGACAATCCGCACAGAAACATGGGATTGGGTGACACATAGAGGAAGTTTTGCCTGAAATAATCAATGATATAGACACTCTGATAGGTGGAGCGTGAGAATGCCTCGGCCGAGCGGATATATTCAATCGCCCGGGTGTAGTCAAGCTCCTCGGGTAGCTTTACTTCGTTGTTGGGAATAAAAAAGTCGTCGGTAGTTTTCATGCAATTTCTTCACTGATAAATCAAGGGTCGGAGCCTCCTTTTGCGAGCTCTCCGACCCTTGATATTCGGGATGTCAGAACAGATTATTCGTCGGCCTGAGTAGCGGCGTAGTCTTTGAGGAGTTTATCCTGAACGTCGCCGGGCACAAGTTCGTAGGCTGAGAACTTCATGGTGAATGAGGAGCGGCCGCCGGTGATTGAGCTGAGGGCGGTGGAGTAGCTCGACATTTCTTTGAGAGGCACGCGGGCGGTGATCTTTTCAAATCCGTTTTCGCTGCTCATGCCCATGATCACGGCGCGACGGCCCTGAAGGTCGCTCATCACGTCGCCCATCACGTCGGCGGGAACCATTACCTCAACGTCATAGACAGGCTCGAGGATCTTGGGGTTGGCGGCGCGGAAAGCTTCGCTGAAAGCGTTGCGGCCTGCCAGACGGAATGAGATTTCGTTTGAGTCAACGGGGTGCATTTTGCCGTCATAGATACATACTCTCACGTCGCGGGCATAGCTGCCGGTGAGGGGGCCCTGCTCCATGCGATCCATGAGACCTTTGACGATGGCGGGTATGAAGCGTGAATCGATGGCACCGCCTACGATACAGTCGCAAACCACGAGTTTGCCGCCCCATTCAAGAGGAATTTCCTGAGTGTCGCGCACTTTCATAACATATTCCTGATTGCCGAAGCGATAGGAAGTGGGTGCGGGCATATCTTCGGTATAGGGTTCGATGATGAGGTGAACTTCGCCGAACTGACCCGAGCCACCGCTCTGCTTCTTGTGGCGATAGTCGGCACGGGCGGCTTTGGTGATGGTTTCGCGATAGGGAATCTTCGGCTCGTCGAACACGATGGGAAGTTTGTCGTTGTTTTCAACGCGCCATTTGAGAGTGCGGAGGTGGAATTCGCCCTGACCTTTGAGGATAGTTTGTTTGAGTTCCTTTGACTGTTCCACAATCCAGGTAGGATCTTCCTCGTGCATACGGGTAAGAATGGCCGAGAGTTTTTCGGCGTCGCTTTCGGTAACGGGGCGGATTGCGCGCTGATATTTGGGCGCGGGATATTTGATGAAGTCAAAAGCGTAGTCGCAGCCTTTGGCGTTGAGGGTGTTGCCTGTGCGCA
>JAIDXU010000011.1:0-1300 GCA_029058455.1 Paramuribaculum sp. | reverse complement strand
GTGCGCACATCTTTCAATTTGACAGTGGCGCCTATATCGCCGGCACAGAGGGTGTCGACGGGAGTCTTGATCTGACCGCACACGCAGAAAATCTGGGCGAGACGCTCTTTAGAGCCGCGGTCGATGTTTTCAACGTCGGCACCGGCCTTGAGTGTGCCGCTCATAACCTTGAAGTAGCTCACCTCACCGATATGGGGCTCGACTGTGGTTTTGAATACGAAGAGGCTGAGGGGACCGTTTGAGTCGGGCTTAACCTCAACACCGGCGGTGGTGACGGGAGCGGGCATTTCCTCAACGAAAGGCACAACGTTACCGAGGAATTCCATCATGCGGCGAACACCCATATCCTTGAGAGCGCTCACGCAGAACACGGGATAGATAGAGCGGTCAACGAGACCTTTGCGGATGCCTTCGCGCATTTCATCTTCGGTGAGGTGGCCCTGATCAAAGAATTTTTCCATGAGGGTCTCGTCGTTTTCGGCAGCTGCCTCAACGAGTTTCTGATGAAGTTCGTTGGCACGATCCATTTCTTCGGCGGGAATTTCCTCGATGGTGGGAACACCGCCGTCGGGACCCCATGAATATTTCTTCATGAGCAGTACGTCGATCATGGCGTTGAAGCCCACACCGGCGTTGATAGGATATTGGATGGGTGTGACTTTCGGGCCGAAAACATCGGTCATCTGCTCGATTACATTCTCATAGTCGGCTTTTTCGCCGTCGAGCTGGTTGATGGCGAAGATAACAGGTTTCTTTACAGAAGCACATGTGCGGAAGATGTTTTGGGTACCTACTTCCACACCATATTGGGCGTCGATGAGAATAACGCCGGTATCTGTTACATTGAGGGCGGTAATCGCATTGCCAACAAAGTCATCGGCTCCGGGACAGTCAATCACATTGAGCTTTTTGCCGAGGAACTCAGCATAGAAAATAGTTGAAAACACCGAGTAGCCGTATTCTTTTTCAACGGGGAAATAGTCGCTCACTGTGTTTTTGGCATCGATTGTGCCACGACGTTTTATCACTCCACACTCAAAGAGCATTGACTCTGCGAGTGTGGTCTTACCGGAGCCCTTGCTACCGAGAAGGGCAATGTTTTTGATTTCGTTGGTCTGATAAACTTTCATTAATTAAGAAGTTTATATGGTTTGATATTAGATTTTTATGAGGCGCGGAGAGAGGAGTGAGCATGAATTGCGGCTCTAATGTAGGGATAATTTTTGGGATAACGGCAGTTGGGAAATATGTTTCACAACATATTTTCTCTTTTTGCTTGATATATAATAATAATGTGTGG
>JAIDXU010000109.1 GCA_029058455.1 Paramuribaculum sp. | reverse complement strand
CACCCCCACAGCCACTCTCTCGACCTCTCTCGAAGTATCAAGCAGGGGCGAGCTGAAATCAGCATCTGCACCCAAAAGGTTGCCCATGATGGTTTCGAGCTGAGAGCGATAGGGCACAAGTCGTTTGAGCGCCTGCTCCGCCTTATGCATCTTTGCCGACGAAATCATCTTCATGGCTCCGGTGATTTTCTCGGTCGAAGCCACAGAGCCGATTCTACCTTTAAGTTCTCTGAGTGTTGCCATTGTCGGAATTCAGATTCAGCTATTGAAGTGTTGGGGTTTGAGCCTCTTTAATTAAGCCTGTGAGTAGGCCGATGAAATTTCCTGTGCAGCTTCGGTGAGAAGTTTTTCCACATCCTCGGTAAGCTTGCCTTCGCGAATGGGTTTCAGCACGCTATCGGCATATTTGGCATGGATAAGCTGCAGGAAACGGTGTTCGAAGTCCGACACCTTATCGGTAGGCACATTTTCAAGCAGACCCTTGATACCGCAATAGATCACGGCAACTTCGTCGGCAACTTCCATCGGGCGATATTGAGGCTGGATGAGGAGACGCTCGTTTTTACGGCCTTTGTCGATAACGCGTGCAGTCACGGCATCCATATCGCCGCCGAATTTTGTGAATGATTCAAGTTCGCGGAACTGAGCCTGATCGATTTTCAGCGTACCGGCAACCTTCTTCATCGACTTGATCTGAGCGTTACCACCTACACGCGACACCGAGATACCCACATTGATAGCGGGACGGATACCGCGGTTGAAAAGAGCGGTTTCAAGGAATATCTGACCGTCGGTAATCGAAATTACATTGGTGGGGATATATGCGCTGACGTCACCGGCCTGTGTCTCGATGATAGGAAGTGCGGTAAGCGAACCACCACCCTTCACTATAGGTTTGAGAGGTGCGGGAAGGTCGTTCATCTGAGCTGCCATCTCCTGATTGTCGATAATCTTGGCGGCACGCTCGAGCAAACGCGAGTGGAGATAGAAAATATCGCCAGGATAAGCCTCACGGCCTGAAGGACGCTTAAGAATAAGCGAAATCTCACGATAAGCCACAGCCTGCTTCGACAGGTCATCATAGATGATGAGCGCGTCGCGGCCGGTGTCACGGAAATATTCGCCGATAGCTACTCCGGCAAACGGAGCGTAATAGCGCATTGAAGCTGAATCGGAAGCGGTAGCAGCAACAACCACTGTATAGTCGAGAGCGCCGAACTTGCGCAGAGTCTCAACAGTGGCGGCAACCGACGAAGCTTTCTGACCGATGGCCACATAGATACAATAAACAGGTTTTCCGGCTTCAAATTCCGAGCGCTGGTTAATGATTGTATCGATAGCGATAGCGGTTTTACCGATCTGGCGGTCGCCGATGATAAGCTCACGCTGACCGCGGCCTATGGGCACCATCGAGTCAACAGCCTTGATACCGGTTTGGAGAGGCTGCTTAACGGGCTGACGGAACACAACGCCCGGAGCCTTGCGCTCGAGAGGGAGACGCATGAGCTCGCCCGCGATGGGTCCTTTGCCGTCGATAGGCTCACCGAGCACATTGATCACACGACCTAACACACCCTCGCCAACAGGTATCGAAGCAATCTCGCCGGTGCGTTTCACCGACATTCCCTCGGTTACTTTATTGACATTGTCGAGCAGAATTACACCTACGTTGCTCTCTTCGAGATTGAGCGCCACGCCGGTAACACCGTTTTCAAACTCCACGAGTTCGTTGGCACACACATTATCGAGACCATACACATGGGCAACGCCGTCGCCCACTTCAAGCACTGTGCCTGTTTCTTGAAACGACACCTTTGAGTTGATGTTTTCAAGCTGCTGCTTTAATACTTCGGATATCTCGCTGGGATTAATCATTTGCGGGGGTAATAGGGGGTGTGATGGTAAATGGGGTTGGAGAGAAATATTTTTACAGAGGTTAAGAGGTTTAGACGGTTTTTGACAAGGCAAGTTTGAGCTGCTGCAACTCGTTGGCTACCGAAGCATCGAGCACCTCATTGCCGATCGAGATTCTGAATCCGCCTATCAGATCGGGGTTAACCGTCGAGGTCAGTTCCATAGTGCCGTTACCAAGATGGCGTGTAATAAGCGCCTTAAGT
>JAIDXU010000108.1 GCA_029058455.1 Paramuribaculum sp. | reverse complement strand
GTATATACTCATAATCAACGGCCCCAACCTCAATCTTCTAGGCAAACGTCAACCCCATATCTACGGCTCAGACACGATGGAAAGCTGTCTATCGTCTATCCGCGACCGATATAACGGAAAAGTTGTCATTGATTATTGGCAGTCAAACCACGAAGGCGAGATAATCGATCGGCTCCATGCCGTAGGGTTCGACCCCGATTGCCTCGGCATTGTGCTTAATGCCGGCGCCTATACCCACACATCGCTCGCCATTGCCGACGCAATCGCCGCCATAGAGCGCCCCGTTGTGGAAGTACATATTTCAAACATCAGCTCACGCGAGGAGATTCGTCACCGCAGCCTCATCACTCCGGTGTGTCGCGGCATAATAGCCGGTTTCGGTCTCGACAGCTATCGATTGGGAGTGGAGGCCCTGCTCAAATGAATAATATGCCCGTAACCAATGTAATGGCCACACTGGCCGACAACCGCTGCACTCCCGAATTTGTAGCTTCGCTCTATCGTGCCGGCATGAGAGGCGTGAGAATCAACTCGGCGCATGTCACACCCGAAATAATCAAGAAAATGGTATCGGTCGTGCGTTCCGTGAGTCGCGACATCGCCATTCTGATGGATACAAAGGGGGCCGAACTGCGCACTACCGCCACCCCCGACAACCGCCCCTTTAACCTTGAAACAGGCAGCGTGGTTGAAATAGTCAGCTCTCCCGACCGGCTCCCCGACTCATCCGTGATATGCCTCAACGCCGCAATGCTCGGCTCTTCAGTGGCCGAAGGTACTACCGTGTTTATCGACGACGGCGAAATTGAGCTGACAGTCGAAAAGTCTCTTCCCGACAAACTGCTGGCCAGAGTAACCAAACCGGGTGTGCTCGGTTCGCGCAAAACCGTCAACTTCCGCGGTGTGGAGATCAACGCCCTCCCTGCCGTGACCTATCGTGATAAAATCTGTATCGAGGCGGGCATCGAAGCCGGTATCGACATAATCGCTCACTCATTCGTGAGATCGAAAGAGGATGTCATGGCCGTGAGACAACTTATCGACGGTACACCAATAACTCTGATCTCAAAGATTGAATGTCGCCCGGCGGTAATCAATCTCGACGATATTCTCGAAGCTTCCGACGGCCTTCTCTGCGCCCGCGGCGACCTCGGAGCCGAAGTAGGCATAGAGCATGTTCCGGCCATTGAGATGGAGGTTATAAAGCGTTGCCGCAAAGCCGGCAAACCGGTCATCGTGGCCACACAGTTTCTCCAGACCATGTTCACCGAGCAGACTCCCACCCGCGCCGAAGCCGGCGACATAGCCTCTGCCGTAATGCAGGGAGCCGACACCCTGCTGCTTTGCGGCGAAACGGCTCAGGGCAACCATCCCCGCAAATGTGTGGAGTGGATGCACTCAATTATCAACGCTACCCTTGCCTATCGCGACAACGGCACCTTGATCTGATTCCACCAATGACAGGCGAAAACGATCCCATTTACTCCTACATTCTCGCTCACATCGAAGAGGAGCCGAAACTGCTCAACGACATCTACCGCTCCACTTGGCTCAACCACCTGTACCCCCGCATGTGCTCAGGCCACCTGCAGGGGCGTATTCTCAAAATCCTTACGGCGATTAAAAATCCCCGTAGGGTGCTTGAGCTCGGCACATTTACCGGCTACTCGGCCCTTTCGATAGCTGAGGGGCTGAGTGACGGAGCTGTGCTCCACACTGTGGAAATCGACGACGAACTGACCGATGAACTTACCGCTCTTTTCGCCTCTACTCCCCTCGGCGATAAGATAAATCTTCATATCGGTGACGCACTTCAGCTTATCCCCTCTATCGGTAAGGAATGGGATATGGTATATATCGACGCCGATAAGCGCCTCTATAGGCAATATCTCGACATGCTGCTGCCAACGCTCAGCCCCAATGCCCTCATCATAGCCGACAATACCCTATGGGGAGGAAAAGTGGCACATCCCGACACGACCTCCGACGCTCAGACCAAAGCCATTCTCGACTTCAACGACTATGTTGCTCACCATCCTCGCCTCTCAACCGTGATACTCCCCCTCCGCGACGGCCTCACACTCATGACCCTCAAACCCGCCTAATTAATTATGTCG
>JAIDXU010000107.1 GCA_029058455.1 Paramuribaculum sp. | reverse complement strand
AAATACCGTATTGATGCTTTTCACGAGCTGAGCTGCCTCTACAAAATTGACCTGACCGAACGAAATACCGACCTTTCGTGCATGAATTCCGGCTATATAGGTTCAAAAATCTTTGAGGCCGAGGGTATCAACAAATCCTACGGTGACAAAGTGATACTTCGTGACTTCACCTACACTTTCGCCCGTGGCGAGAAGGTTGGCATAATCGGTCCAAACGGAGTCGGAAAATCAACCTTCATCAAAATGTTGCTCTCGGAGGTGGCTCAGGATAGCGGTCAATGGAATGTGGGCACAACGGTGAGATTCGGTTATTATTCGCAGCAAGGCATAAAGTTTGACAATACCAAGAAGGTGATCGATGCCGTCACCGACATGATGGAAGAAGTCACATTGGCCGACGGAGTGACCCGCTACTCGCCAATGCAGTTTCTCAACCGATTTCTGTTCTCGCCGGCCGATCAGCAGAAATATATCCACACCCTCAGCGGAGGTGAAAAGGCGCGTCTGCATCTTGCCACCGTGCTGATGACCTCTCCCAACTTCCTGATTCTCGATGAGCCGACCAACGACCTTGATATTATGACTCTCGGACTGTTGGAGGAATATCTCGCCGAGTTTAAAGGATGTGTCATAGTGGTGAGTCACGACCGATTCTTCCTTGACAGCATCGTTGACCACATATTCGTGTTCGAAGGAAATGGTGTTGTTAAAGATTTTCCCGGCAATTATACCGACTACCGTCAGGCTTTGGCTGAGAAAAAACGACTGGAAGCCTCCGAATCCGCACCGGTCGCCAAGCCACATCGTCAGGAAAAATCCGCTCCCCGCAAAGAGAAAATGTCCTTTAAGGAGAAGCAGGAGTTTGCACGTCTTACCGAGGATATTGACCGACTCACTGCCGAGAAAAATGAAATCGATACTAAATTTTCATCAGGCGAGGTTATTGATGATGTAGCGGCTCTTTCAGCCCGCTATTCCGAAATCACCTCTCAGCTCGACGAAATGGAAATGCGTTGGCTCGAGCTGTCAGAAAAAGAATAACCGCCCTAATCAAATCACTTGTAAATGCCGCCGCTTCCACGCTCCACACAATCCCGAATCAAGGCTTATTATAAGAAAGTAAGCTGTGCGTTCAGGCAATTCACCCACCGCTTTGTGGAGGGTATCAAGGTGTGGGATGTGGTAATGAACATTCTATCCGTCATAGCTTCGGTAGTGCTTATCGGAGCAATGATTATCATTGTAGGCTTCGACCATTCGCACAGCGACCGACTGCTGCTCCACAACATCATACATGGAGCGCAGTTAATCTTCCTTGCCAATGTTTTCTACAAAATAATTTTTCGACATTCCCAATGGCGTAACTCCTCATTTATAGTGATTATAGGCATAGGTGTGCTTCTGACGCTCATTCCTCTTGTATCATCTCCGGCGGCTCACCCTGTAATTCCGATACTGAGTGCGGTTATCTATTCGCGGTGGTTTGTCTACCTCATGCTGCTGGCTTATGCAATATCTGATGTGAGCCGGTGGGTGGTGGATATACTTGGCAAACGCACCAATCCCTCGCTGCTGCTTTCGGCAAGTTTTCTGGTATTGATATTTCTGGGCGCGCTAATGTTCATGCTCCCAAAATCGACCTATGCCGGAATTAACTTTGATGATGCCCTGTTTCTATCTACCTCGGCTGTATGTATAACAGGACTTACCCCGGTTGATATTTATGCCAATCTCACCCCGCTCGGCACAGTAGTTCTGTCGCTGCTCATTCAGGTTGGAGGACTCGGTGTCATGACTTTCACGTCGCTCTTCGCACTCTTTTTCAGCGGACGTGCCTCCATCTATTCCCAGTTGCTCATCAAGGATATGATCTATAGCAAGAGCATGAGTTCGCTGCTGTCTACACTTATCTATATTCTCGGATTCACACTTGTGATCGAAGGTGTCGGAGCCTTGATTGTGTGGCTGAGTATTCACGACAGCATGGGCCTCACAACCGGCTCGGAAATAGCTGTTGCCGCCTTCCACAGCCTATCGTCATTCTGCAACGCGGGCTTTTCGATTATTCCGGGAGGAATGGCTAACCCCGACTTGCTCTATGGCAATATCTCCATCTATTGGATTACCTCAATACTTGTGATTCTCGGAGCGATAGGTTTCCCTATCTTAGTCAATTTTAAAGACGCGCTGTTTCTCACCGTGCGCCGCCAATGGCAGAAACTTCACCACCGTGACACCGAGCCGCGCAACGTTCACCCCTTTGATATGAACACCAAGATAGTGATTCTCACTTTCTTTCTGCTGTTTGCAGCCGGAGCTGTTGGTTTCTATCTTCTTGAAGGACAAAAAATTCTTGCCGGAATGACACAACTCGAAAAAATCACCCAATCGGTGTTTAATTCCGTAGTGCCCCGGTCGGCCGGCTTCTCTTCGGTCAATCCCGCAGGATTTACCAGCGCCACCCTCCTGATGGTAATGTTCCTTATGTGGGTTGGCGGCGGCTCGCAGAGCACCGCCGGCGGTGTGAAAGTCAACACTCTTGCAGCCATCTGTCTTAACCTGCGGGCTATAATCCTCGGACATGAGCGTATCCACGCTTTCGGCCGCACTATTGCCGTGTGGTCGGTAAGGCGAGCCAATGCTGTCGTGGCATTAAGCATCTTCTCCTATTTCGCATTTTCAATGACTATGCTTGTCATTGAGTCTGACCTTTCTTCTCGCGACCTGCTTTTTGAAACCCTTTCGGCTCTCTTTACCGTAGGCTCGTCGACTGGTGTCACACCCTACCTTTCCACCGCCGGCAAAATGGTTCTTTGTTCGGCAATGTTTCTGGGGCGCGTAGGCATCATATCCCTTCTCTGCGGACTTGCCGGCAACTCCCGCGAAAAGGCCGCTTCCTATCCCACCGATAACCTTATTATAACATAATCCCCTCCTGTAATGCGCTATCTTATCATCGGACTCGGTATCTATGGAGCCAATCTTGCTGTTGACCTCACTAAAATGGGTCACGAAGTGATCGGCGCCGACATCTCCGCTCCCCTTGTCGAATCGATCAAAGACTATGTCTCTACTGCTTATATCCTCGACTCCACCGATAAATCGGCACTCTCTGCCTTGCCGCTCAACAATGTTGACCTCGTTATTGTCGCGATAGGTGAAAATTTCGGTGCTTCGATCCGCACGGTAGCTCTCCTCAAGGA
>JAIDXU010000106.1 GCA_029058455.1 Paramuribaculum sp. | reverse complement strand
CCCTCGTTACGGAGCAGACTTAGCAAACCGTCGGGCCCCACAAGGAGACCGCACCCAACGGCAATCAGCACACTCTTATCTTTCATGAGGTCGGTGAGTTGTGGCATCCAATTTCTGTTTCGGTCATAGATTAGCTCGTCGGCGCGCGCAAGATCGACACCCGCAAGCGGATCGAATATCAAAGAGGATATGCTGTCGAGATTCTCATCAAGATAAGCATTGGCCAGACTCTGGCTTTTTTGCATTAGCAAAGAGTCATTGGCCACTGTGAGCATCACTTCTTCGGCCTGCTCGGCAATAGGGCGCGAAAACAGCAGTTCAAGCTGCCATTCGGCTTTCTCGAGAGCATAAACCGGCTTACCGGCTGCCGCAGCGATATTCTGAATCCTACCGTCAAACTGCAGACTGGGGTCAAAGTCGGGTATCGCCTCTATTGTTTGTAGGAGCGTGAGCTGAAGATTGATAAAGCCGGGTTTGAGAAACGCCATATTCTCTACCTTTACACCCTCGGCACCGCATCGGCTGAAAGCTTCGTTGATCGAATCAAGCTGTTGCTTCGTAAACACCACCGTGAGAGTAGAGTCGGCGGGCGCCATGGCATAGCTCATCACCGTTCTTTGCAGCGACGTGGGCTCGGCATTGGCAATATCTATCTCGCCTACCACTCCGTCAACCTCATCGAGAGCCTCGATAAGGCCGTCGACCCGCGAAAGCATATCGGCGGGGGCAACATGATGGGTGCCGAGCAGATAGGATTTCTGTTGAGGATTGGCGGGGTTTGTCACGCTCCAGAGCAGCTGAGAGTGTGCCGGCGCCGCAAATGCTATACTAAAGCAAGCTATAAGAAGAAATCTGAGAATATTCATGTTCATATCCTTAAAGGTTCAAACCGCTTGCAAAAATATAGCTTTTATTGCCTTCGGCCAAATCCTCGGCCAACAATCGGGGAATTATTGCGCCGCTCCCTGCCTTTCCAGGCGGTAGGCCACATCCTTCACCTCAAAACTCATCACCGACTTGTTAATCTTCACATCGTCAAGCTCCCTGAATGAGAGAAAATGACGCTCGGCGGCATGAGTAACGATGGTTCTTACCTTATTGAGTAACACCGGAGGTATCGAATCAACCGCGGGCGACTGCTCATCGGTCAGGATATTGGAGCGCATAACCACGGCGTCAGGATCGACATTGACCGTAAAAGTCGAAGGATCGAGCATAATGAGAATCTCGTCGTCGGTGCCGTCATCATCTTTCACAACGCTCCATGTGCCCGACATGGTAGCCGTGGCAGCTGCCGAATAGGCGTAGGTCATATCCACCTCATCACCCTGAGCGGGAGTCTCGACCGAAAGCTGACCCGACAGAATGACGGTGCCGCCGGTAGCGTTAGCCGCCTCATCAAGCGTGAAATCAAACAGATCGGTGATATTCACAATCTCGGGAGCAGGCATCTCAACGCGTATTTCATTTGAGGCCCATGATCCGGCCACTTCGTTGGCAAACTGATTGTTGGAACTGCAGCCGCAAAGTGCGGCCACGGGCAGAACAACTGCCGCAAATATCGATTTTCCTTTCATAATATTATTGTCAGGGTGTTAAGTTTAAATAGCTGACAACCTTATAACCTGCCCTGCACTCAGTTTGTTCACTCTTTTTTTATCCGGGCAACCTTATTTGTCGATTTTTTTCGCTATTTTTGCAGCAAATAAATTATCCAACATAACCACTTAACAATGGCAACCAAACCTTTTCAATATCAGGAGATGTTTCCGCTCGGCCCCGACACTACCGAGTACTATCATCTCACTTCAGACTTTGTAAAAACCGAAACGTTTGAAGGTCGCGACATGCTTGTGGTTGACCCGCAGGCTCTCACCGTTCTGGCCCGTCAGGCCACTCACGACAACGCTTTCATGCTGCGCCGCGAGCACAACGAAATGGTGGCTAAGATTCTTCGCGATCCCGAAGCAAGCGACAACGACAAGTTTGTGGCCCTCACCATGCTCCGCAACGCCGAGGTGGCTTCAAAAGGCCAGCTTCCTTTCTGTCAGGATACCGGCACAGCTATCGTTATCGGCAAGAAAGGTCAGCAGGTGTTTACCGGCGCCAACGACGAGGAATATCTCTCGAAGGGTGTCTACCTCACCTACACCACCGACAATCTCCGCTACTCGCAGAACGCTCCCCTCAACATGTATGACGAGGTGAACACCGGCTGCAATCTTCCCGCTCAGATCGACCTCTATGCCACTCAGGGCGACGAATACAAGTTCCTCTTTGTAGCCAAAGGCGGCGGCTCGGCCAACAAAACATATCTCTATCAGGAAACAAAAGCTCTCATCAACCCCAAAACTCTCATTCCCTTCCTCGTGGAGAAAATGAAGAGCCTCGGCACCGCCGCCTGTCCTCCCTATCACATCGCCATCGTGGTTGGCGGCACATCGGCCGAAATGAACCTCGCCACCGTCAAGAAGGCTTCGGTGAAATACTACGACAACCTTCCCGACCACGGCAACGAGCTCGGTCATGCTTTCCGCGATAAGGAACTTGAGCAGCAGCTCCTCAAAGAAGCCCAGAACATCGGTCTCGGCGCACAGTTCGGCGGCAAATATTTTGCCCACGACATCCGTGTGATCCGTCTCCCCCGCCACGGTGCTTCATGCCCCGTTGGTATCGGCGTAAGCTGTTCTGCCGACCGCAACGTCACGGCCAAGATCACCCGCGAAGGTCTCTGGATCGAAAAACTCGATTCCAATCCCGGCGAACTCATCCCCGAGGAAATGCGCAGGGAAACCGAGGGCAATGTTGTGAAAATCGACCTCAACCGGCCCATGAGCGAAATTCTCAAGGAGCTTTCAAAATATCCCGTGTCAACCCGCCTGAGCCTCAACGGTACCATCATCGTTGGCCGCGACATCGCCCACGCCAAGATCAAAGAGCGTCTTGACAAGGGTGAGCCTATGCCCGAATATCTCAAAAACCATCCCATCTACTATGCCGGCCCCGCCAAGACTCCCGAAGGCATGCCTTCAGGCTCATTCGGTCCCACAACCGCCGGACGTATGGATAGCTATGTTGACCAGTTCCAGGCAGCCGGCGGCTCGATGGTAATGATCGCCAAAGGCAACCGCTCAAAACAGGTTACCGACGCCTGCCATAAGCATGGCGGTTTCTATCTCGGCTCAATCGGAGGTCCCGCCGCTATTCTCGCCCAGAACTCTATCAAGAAAGTAGAGCTGCTTGAATATCCCGAGCTTGGCATGGAAGCCATCTGGAAAATCGAAGTCGAAGATTTCCCCGCCTTTATCCTCGTTGACGACAAAGGCCACGATTTCTTTACCGAGATAACCCAAAAATGCGCCAACTGCGGTTTGGCAAAATAATTTCCAAACTCTGAAATCACAGAGCCGCCGGAGCTGTTACCCGACAAATGGTTCGGCCCGGCGGCCTTTTCTCACTTAAATCACTAAAACCATAGAAATGACTGTTGTAGACAGGTTTTTACAATATGTGAAGTTCGACACTCAAAGTGACGAACTCACCAACCTCACCCCCTCGACTCCCGGCCAGATGGTGTTTGCCCAACATCTCGAAGAGGAACTTCGTCAGCTCGGTCTCACCGAAATCTCTCTTGACGAAAACGGCTATCTGATGGCAACCCTCCCCGCCTATCTGCCCGCCGGAGTAT
>JAIDXU010000105.1 GCA_029058455.1 Paramuribaculum sp. | reverse complement strand
CGATATGCCTGTTATCTTATTGCACAGAATGGCGATCCAAAGAAAGAAGAGATCGCCTTTGCTCAGGGATATTTCGCTATACAAACTCGAAATGCAGAACTAATTTCCGAGCACATTGATCAACTGTCACGATTGGAAACTCGTGATAGGCTGAAAGCATCTGAGAAACAATTATCAAAAAATATTTTTGAACGAGGCGTTGACGAGAGCGGTTTTGGGAGAATTAGATCGAAAGGAGAAACAGCTTTATTCGGTGGATATACAACAGAAGACATGAAAGTGAGACTCGGAGTTAAATCCTCTCGGCCCCTTGCTGATTTCCTTCCAACATTGACAATTGCAGCCAAAAATCTTGCAACCGAGATGACTAATTATAATGTAGAACAAAAAGATTTGTATGGAGAGGATCCAATTACCAGAGAGCACATACAAAATAACACAAGTGTGCGTCAGATGCTTGGACAACGTGGTATAAGACCTGAAGACTTACCGGCTGCAGAGGATATAAAGAAAATAGAACGTCGAGTAGCCAATAACGAAAAGAATATTGAGAAGACCACAAAAAAACTTCCTAAAGCAAAATGATATTGGCATACCTAAAGGTTTAGATTTTAAAATATCCCGGAGGGATATACGAGGGTAACCGCGGGTGGCAACCCGTGGAAGAACCCCGCCTCGATATAGAGCTCCGGAGGAGCGATTGATTATCCCACCACGGGTTAGCGTCACACGCTCACTCCGCAAGCTACCTAAGAAAAATCAGTCATTTTTATCCAATAAAAACACTGTATTGGATAAAAAACATACTATTTTATCCACTACAAGTCAGATTTTGGCCAAATTTAGCAACTAAGGCATTTAATCAAAGCTGACACTTTCACCCAATATCGTAAGCCCCGACAATGATACCGAGCGCACATTTTCTCCCTCTTCATCATCCCGATCGGTTTGAAAGGGTTAATTTTGTTTCGGAAAAATTGGGTGAAATCGGGCGGTAAGCATTAATTTTGCAGGTAAAATGGGTAGAATCATGGCCATAGATTTAGGTAGACGTCGCTGCGGAATCGCAGTGACTGACTCTATGCGTATTGTGGCAACTCCCCTCGCAACCGTCGAAACCTCACGCCTCAACCAGTTTCTCACCGAATATCTCTCCCGCGAGTCGGTCGACATTATCGTGGCGGGCAAACCTGTTGATATGTCAGGCAATCCGAGCGATTGCACAAGGTATATCGAGCCGGCTTTGCAACGGCTGCGCAAGGTGTTGCCCTCCGGGGTAAAGATTGAGCGATATGATGAGAGGTTTACCTCCTCGCTTGCTCACCGCGCCATGATCGACAGCGGCATGACCCGCACCCAACGCCGCGACAAAGAGGCCGTTGACCGTATGGCAGCCACCATAATGCTCAACGATTATCTGTCGTCGAAACAATATCAGGGCTGACGCTCCCGATCAGGGCTGCAGCCTATGTATCAACCAACAACAATCTCTGCATAAGAGCAAACCAATCAACCGAATATGCGACTACCGATTTATCTTTTCGGCCATCCGGTGCTTCGCGCCGAAAACAAGGATGTCGACACCTCGATGGAGGGTCTTTCCGAGCTTATCGACAATATGTTTCAGACCATGTATGCCTCGGAGGGCGTGGGTCTCGCCGCCCCGCAGATAGGCAAGAATCTGCGTCTCGTGGTTATCGACGCCGACCCGGTGGGTGATAAATTTCCCGAATGTGCCGGTCGCAGGCTCACCCTCATCAATCCTGAGGTAGAGGTGCTTGACGGCGACCCTGTGAGCCGCAGCGAAGGATGTCTCTCTGTGCCCGGGCTAAGCGAGGATGTGAAGCGCGTGGAGCATATCCGCCTCACATGGACCGACGAAAACCTCCAACGCCGCTCGGAGGAGATGACCGGATTTCTGGCCAGAATAGTGCAGCATGAGTGCGACCACCTTTCAGGCGTTATTTATGTCGACAAGATCGCGCCCATACGCCGTCAGCTGATTCGCAACAAACTTCGCGCCATAGCCGCCGGCCACTCCATTCCCGACTATCCCTATCGCATTGATCCGGCTGCCCGACGCCGCTGATACCTACACCGCTAAAAATCATACTACACACCATTATAATTACATTGACCAGCTATGGCCGACGATAAAAAGATTATATTCTCGATGGTGGGGGTTAGTAAAACCTATCCTCCCCAAAAGCAAGTGCTTAAAAACATATATCTCTCATTTTTCTACGGAGCCAAGATAGGCATTATAGGTCTTAACGGTTCCGGTAAATCCTCACTTCTCAAAATCATTGCCGGTATCGACAAAAACTATCAGGGCGAAGTGGTGTTTTCGCCCGGTTATACCGTGGGCTATCTCGAGCAGGAGCCTAAGCTCGACCCCGACAAAACCGTGATCGAAATAGTAAGAGAGGGTGTAAAGCCGATAATGGATCTGTTGGCCGAATTTGACAAGGTCAACGAATCGTTTGGCGACCCCGAAGTGCTTGAGGATCCCGACAAGATGGACGCACTCATTCAGCGTCAGGCCGAACTTCAGGATGCCCTCGACGCCGCCGACGCTTGGAATATCGACAACCGCCTCGAGAGAGCTATGGATGCGCTCCAGTGTCCTCCCGACGACCAGCCGGTAAGCACTCTTTCGGGTGGTGAGCGCCGCCGCGTGGCTCTCTGCCGCCTTCTGCTCCAGCAGCCCGACGTGCTGTTGCTCGACGAGCCCACCAACCACCTTGACGCCGAATCGATCGACTGGCTCGAACAGCACCTCCAGCAATATCCCGGCACCGTAATCGCCATTACCCACGACCGCTACTTCCTTGACCATGTGGCCGGCTGGATTCTCGAGCTCGACCGCGGAGAAGGTATTCCCTGGAAAGGCAACTACTCGTCATGGCTCGACCAGAAAACCAAACGCATGGCTCAGGAGGAAAAACAGGCCTCGAAACGCCGCAAAACCCTCGAAAGAGAGCTTGAATGGGTGCGCATGGCTCCCAAAGCACGTCAGGCCAAAGGCAAGGCACGTCTGTCGAGCTACGACCGACTCCTAAATGAAGACCAGAAGGAGCGTGAGGAAAAGCTCGAGATTTTCATTCCCAACGGTCCCCGTCGCGGCAACAAGGTCATCGAGGCTACCGGTCTGGCCAAATCGTTTGGCACAAAACATCTTTTCAACGACCTTAACTTCATGCTTCCCCCCAACGGCATTGTAGGCGTAATCGGCCCCAACGGTGCCGGCAAAACCACCTTGTTCCGTCTCATAATGGGTCAGGAAAAACCCGACGCCGGCAGCTTTGAGGTTGGCGAAACCGTAAAGATAGCCTACGTTGACCAGCGACACCACGACCTGCTGCCCGAGAAGAGCGTTTATGAGGTTATATCACAAGGTGTTGAAAGTTTCCGCATGGGTGGCCGCGACGTCAACGCCCGCGCCTATCTGTCGAAATTCAACTTCTCCGGCGCCGATCAGGAAAAGAAAATCGCCGTGCTCTCGGGTGGTGAACGCAACCGCCTCCACCTCGCCATGGCGCTCAAGGAGGAGGGCAATGTGCTGCTGCTCGACGAACCGACCAACGACATCGACGTCAACACTCTCCGCGCACTCGAAGAGGGTCTGGAGGAATTTGCCGGATGTGCAGTTGTCGTGAGCCACGACCGCTGGTTCCTCGACCGTATC
>JAIDXU010000104.1 GCA_029058455.1 Paramuribaculum sp. | reverse complement strand
CTCCACAAGCTATGTGTTTGTATGCAATCATCAGAGCGCCTATGACATTTTCGCCATCTACGGCCATCTGGGTCATAATTTCAGGTGGATGATGAAAGCCTCGCTGAGAAAAATACCTCTCGTGGGATATGCCTGCGAATGTTCACGTCAGATTTATGTCGACAAATCTTCGCCCGCCGCTCTGCGCCACACAATGGAGCGCGCCGAGAAGCAGCTTCAGGGAGGCATGTCGCTCGTGGTTTTCCCCGAAGGAGCGCGCACAATTGACGGGCGTCTCCACAATTTCAAGCGAGGCGCCTATATGCTCGCCTCCGAGTTCCGTTTGCCCGTTGTGCCTGTAACCATTGACGGCGCCTTTGACGTATTGCCGAGATTCAAGACCCTTCCGGTGCCCGGCACTATACGCCTCACCATCCACAAACCGGTCTATCCGGCGGCCGAAGGTCAGCCCTACGACATGCCCAAGCTCATTGAGCAGACACGCAACACAATCGCCTCGGCACTCCCTCAGGAATCATAACGGGCCATCATTTCACCAACCGTTCAAACAGATAGTCAAAGGTTTTATCGAGATCTTCGGTATGACCGGGGTGTGGCCGTGAGGTTGAGATACAGGCACTTCTCACCGCTGTGAGCCACCTGAACCGCTCATGAGCCTCCAATAGTCCAATAGGTGATTTGTCGCCGGCGGCTATTTTTTCAAACGATTCCACCTGCCGGGCCAACAAAGTGCAATCGGTATCGGGCCACAGCGCCAGAATGCGCTCCGAATCAATATGAAAGCGGCATCTCAGCCACCGCCGGCGCTTGCACATCATCACCACGCCGATATTCAGAAATTCCTCTCGCTCAATGTCAGGTACGAACCTCACCGTGGCATATTCATATAAGTTGGTTTCGGGCATCGATGGCATGATTTACAAAAATTTGAGAATTCTGGAGACGGGTTTTCAAAAACTCGGCATAAACGCGACGCTGCTCCTCGGGCGAGATTTCTTCCGAGGCTTGTCGGAGCCATGTGTCAGGCAACAGTGCGGTGACGCTGTCGATAAATTCGGGAGTAATTTTTTCGCGCAATATTCTGTCGGCCTCCTCAAGCTGCGAGGCGTGGGGAAGCAGGGCATGATCCTTTATATAAGGAAAGGGTGAAAGGGCCGCTTTCTCCCAACCTTGCCAATTGTGATGGAAATATAGCGACGAACCATGATCAATGAGCCACATTTCGTTGCCGTGCCACAACAGCATGTTGGTGTTGCGGAATGTGCGGTCGACATTAGTGAGAAATGCATCGACCCACACGGTCATTGAAGCCTCGAGCGGATCAGGCTTGTTGACCGCCACATCCCATGAATATGAGCCATTGAGAAAATGCAGCCCGAGATTAAGGCCGCGGCTTGCCTGAAGAAGATCCTGAATCTCCTCGTCACCTTCTGTGCGTCCGAAATCCTCGTCAAGATCAAGAAATACCAGCTCAGGCACCCTGAGACCGGCGCGACGGGCCACCTCACCCCCGATGAGTTCAGAAACCAGAGCTTTGGAGCCGTGACCGCCGCCGCGAAACTTCAGCACATAGCGAAAGCCGTCGGCCGCCTCGACAAGAGCCGGGAGCGAACCTCCTTCGCGCAGCGGTGTGATGTAGCGGGTCACATCCTCACGACGCAGTTCGATATGATTGTCATTGTTGTTCATAGCGTCGGCAAAGATAATATTTTTTCATCAACCCTCCTATATTTATTCGCGCCTCGGTATCAATGCCCGACCGGGTATTATACCACCGATGGGCGCGGGGATATTTGGAAGTATGAAACAATGTTGGTAACTTTGCCACAGATTATACCAATCACATCACATTAAACCGCCAACCCATCTGAAAATCAGATTTCAACATATAATCGCCGTTCTGACAGCCATATTAACACAATGGTCTGTTTCGGCACAGAACACTGACGACGATCTCCCCTCGCTCCCCGATTCACTTATTAATATCGGTGAGGTTACCGTTACAGCCATCAAACAGGATCCCAGGCTACGACTTCAGCCGCTTGCGGCCACTATTGTAGGGCGCGAGGAGGTGAAACGGCTCGGCATATCCGACATAAAACAGCTCAGCGCCATAGCACCCAACTTCTATATCCCTTCCTATGGCACCCGCATGACCTCGAGCATCTATGTCAGAGGTATCGGCAGCCGCATGGATCAGCCGGTTGTCGCGCTCAATGTCGACAATGTGCCCTTTCTCAACAAAGACATGTATGACTTCGATCTGCCCGACATAGAGCGCATTGAAGTGATACGCGGGCCTCAGGCAACCCTCTACGGGCGCAACTCAATGTGTGGCGTTGTGAACATTTACACCATCTCCCCTCTGCGCTATCAGGGATTGCGCGCCATGATTTCAGGCAAGGTCGGCGATCCCGGGCTGGCTGCGTCACTGAGCTACTATAGCAAGCTTGCCGACAATCTCGGCATGAGCCTGTCGGGAGGCTGTCGTTGGAACCGCGGCACCATTAAAAACAAATTTGACGGAAGTTATACCGGAAACACCGTCGATGCCAACCTACGTTGGCGCACGGCATGGAGAGTGTCGCGCAATGTTAATATCGATAATACTCTTTCATTCGGAAGTTCCTATCAGGGTGGCTATCCCTATGAGTTTTCCGAGACCCGCGAGGTGAATTATAACGACACCTGCGAATATACCCGTAAGTCAATCACCGACGGCCTCGCTATCAAATGGACCACAGACCGCTTCACTCTCTCATCGATAACCTCGGTGCAATGGCTCGACGACAAAATGACTCTTGATCAGGATTTCCTGCCCGAGAGCTTCTTTACCCTCGTTCAGAAAAGACGTGAAACCGGAGTGACCCAAGACATCGTGCTGCGCTCCATCACCGACGGAGGAAGATATGAATGGATAGCGGGAGTGTTTGGCTATTATCGCCACACCGACATGCATGCTCCCGTAACATTCAAGGAAACCGGCATAGAAAAACTTATTGTGGATCATCGCAATGAAGCGAATCCCTACTACCCGATAGCGTGGGATGACGACACTTTTGTGCTCGGCTCGGAGTTTGTCTATCCCACAAAAGGGGTTGCGCTCTATCATCAAAGCACACTTCGCCTCAACAAAATCACCATTTCGGCCGGTTTGCGCCTTGACTACGAACACAGCGCTCTCAACTACCGCTCTCACTGCAACACCTCTTATACAATATATAACAACACCGGTGAGATTCCGGAGGTGTTCGACAGGCGTCGTGCCGACATCGACGACCGCGGCCACCTCTCCCGCTCCTTCACCCGTCTGCTTCCCAAACTCACCATCAGCACTCCCCTCCCCATGCGTTCGCCCGGCACCCTATATTTCTCGGTCGGCGAAGGATATAAGAGCGGCGGTTTCAACACCCAGATGTTCAGCGACGTGCTTCAGCAGCGCATCATGGGAATGATGGGCCTCGCCTCGCTCTATAGCGTTGACGATATAGTGACCTACAAACCGGAATGGAGCCTAAACTATGAACTTGGAGCCAATGTGACCTGTGCCGAAGGAAAAGTCAACTCCGACCTTGCCCTATTTCTCATCGATTGCCACGATCAGCAGCTCACGGTATTCCCTTCAGGCACCACCACCGGCCGAATCACCGCCAACGCCGGCCGCACACGCAGTATCGGAGCCGAGG
>JAIDXU010000103.1 GCA_029058455.1 Paramuribaculum sp. | reverse complement strand
CGGAGAGATATGGCATTCTCATATTGAGGCGCATGTGCTGTTCGCTGCGATACCATTTGCTGAGTGATTTGCTACCCTGATCATATTTGCCGAAAGGCATTAAGATTCCGGCTCTAAATTGCCATGATTTCAGGTTATAGCTGAGGTCGATGATATTAAAGCTTTCGCCCCATGATATTTTTTCGCCCCAGAGGTCATGCTGTGAGCGGGTGTATTGACCTGAGAGTACGAATCCCCAGTGCATGAGCTGCAGCGAGGCGTTGCCGCTCCAGGCGTTGTTGCGATGGTCGTAGCCGGTGCCGCGCATACGCTCCATGCGATATTGCAGATAGCCGCTCACCATCATCCAGCCGGGTATGAGGTCGATTTGCGGAGCGAGGAAGAAGGAGAGGTTCTGCAGGCCGCGGCTGTTTTCGTAGCTTGTGATGAGCCTGTTGTCCTGCCACCAGAACAGGTGAGGGGTGATGGCGTTGGGCGATGAGAAAGCTCTGATGCCAAACATGCCGTTTACACGCGGAAGATTGAAACCATATCTCAGAGTGAGCATATAGGAATTGGCGGTCTTGAGATTCTGGTTGCCTACGCGCCACTGAAATCCGTCAAGTTGCTGAGGCACGGTGTTGGTCTCGGCAAGCGACGGTGTAGATTGCCATGAGGTGAAGTTAAGACGCAGGTTGTGGTTCTGATTTATCGAATAGGTTAGCGTGGCCTGGGGGCGGGGGCTCCATGTGTGGTTGCCTCGGTCTGACTCGATAAACAGAAAGTCGGTATATTGCATACCCATGCCCGCAGTGGCTGTCAATCGGCCGAAGCGGTGAAAATACTCGGCAAAGAAATAGACCTTATCCTGACGCTGATGAAAAATCTGCCCGTCGAGATTCTCATACTTCGAGCGGTTGCGGTTGGCGTGATATGAAGCTCCGGCGGTGAAGCGGCTGTTGGTCCAGTTTTTTATGTAATCGGCCTCGAAGGCGTATGCCTGGTTGCGGTCGGTGATGTAGGTGGAAACATCGGTCAACACATCTGACTTTTCGGGTAGAAATTCCCGATAGTTTGAAAACGAATGGCCGTTATAGAACGAAGCCCCAAAGTCAACCACGAGTGTCTGCTTGTGAGGGAAATGATGCTCCAAATACACCGACATGGAAGGTGTGGTGCCTTGATTGCCGTTATCGTTGTCAAGATAAATATCAGCGCCGTTGTCGTTAATCCTGAGAATACCCTCATATCTTTCTTTTACCAATATGGTTCTAAACCAATTTAGCGAGGCATAAAACACTGTTGTGTCAGGCTTGATGTAGCTGTAGGCAAGCCATGCGTTAGCGCGGCTGTCGTCAACCGACCCTCCGAGCGGCTTTTCAGTGCGCGTCATCGACTCTCCGTCGGTATAGGTAAAGGTTTCGCTATAGTCACGATGAGCCTTGAGGCCGTCGGTCATTTTATAGGAGGTGCCTGCGCTCCATTGTGATTTGCCTGAGTTAAGTTTCACATCGGCCGAATAATTGCCGAAACGAGCGGTCAGTGTAGGCATTGCATTTACCATTAACGAGCCGCCGACCGTGGGGTTGGTCACGATGAAATTCAGCACATAATGCGCGCCTCCGTAGCGCAGACCGGGATTGTCGATCCACTCCACTCGATTGATTGTTTCGGGCAGCAAGGCTCTGACCTGATCGATCGAGGCTTCACGACCGTTGATTCTCACCTGCACCGACTCTCCCGCCGCCTGAATGGTGCCGAGCGCATCGCTTACGCTCAGTGTCGGAATCATAAGATTGGTGAGAAGCTGCATACCGTTTTTGGAGTTCTCAACAGCGCTTTTCGACGGATAGAGCACGTCCATATCAGCCTTATGAATGATTTTGGGCGCGCTTATGACAACTTCCTGAAGCTCCTTCGACTCTGCTATCGAATCGGGCGCTTCGGTCTGAGCTGACATGCTTAATGCCAGCACCATGAGCGCGGATATGACTATGGTTTTTGTCATCATAGAAATGTGATCTATTTATAAGACGATCAGGAGGCGGATTTGTAACAACCCGGTCTGAAAAAATTTCGCCGCGAAGTTAAATTGAAACTTCCTCTCCCGCCATACCCAAAAGTGTATAATTGCAAAACCCTCTCTCAATTATCAACATTTGTTGAGATTTTTCAAATTTATTATCTCTACCTTTGCGCCCAAATAATGTAAACATCAAAAATCTAACTCAAATATTTTATATGGCAGAAGGAATATTCTTAACTGTAGGTACGGCCATGATCACGACTTTTGTCGGCATAGGGATCGCCGATTCCAAATGGTTGAAAAACAAGGTGTCGAGTCGTTTTCTAAGATACTTCATCGGCTTGATTATCGCTCTTGCTCTCTTTTGCCCCTTTTTCTTCGGGGTGTAGCGAGAGGGTGTAGCCGCATAACTCATAGCTCGGGCTTCGGAATCACTTCAGGGGGTGATTCCGGGGCTCGCTTTCGTGTCGTAGTTATAAGAATTTGGAGCCGGTGAGGGAGCCGATTGTGAGAAAATGATTATTTTTGCAGATGAGTTAGCTGACGTTGATTCATGACACGACATTTCAACAAGCATATCGAAGGTATCGACCTGAGTTTCTGGCACGAATTGATAGAGAGTCACGGCGAGTTGGTCACCCTCAGCAGAGGGGATCTTGTGTGTCATGTGGGTCAGCCTACCAATAAAATCGGATATGTCAAGTCGGGCTATCTCATCTATACGGTTGTGGGCGTCGGTAAAATAGGCGGCTTTACATTTCCCGATGCGCTTTTCGGCGACTATCCCAACTGTCTGCACAATCTTCCGGCACGGTTTGATATAATGGCCGGCCGAAAAACCGAGGCGTGGATTATGGACGCCACCGTTCTGCTGTCGCTTTATAAGGATTCACCCGTTGTAAACCAGCAGGGTCATCGCTTTGCCGAGGCTGCCTATAATTCTTTGATCGACCGATATTGCTCGTTTATCGCCGGCGGACCTCTGGAGCGATATATGGAGCTTATCCGCCAGCACCCTCAGATAGAGCAGGATGTGCCTCAGAAAGAGATCGCGGAATATCTGCGCATCACTCCCACCCACCTCTCGCGCCTCCGCAGAGACCTGCTTAAATAATCCCCTTTCCATCTCCCATTGCGACATTAAACATTGACACAGGATGATGATGCTGAGAAATTTTTGATTTCTTTGCGGTTAATTCGGGAGGATTACTTAATTTTGCGGTGTATGTAAAACATTAAAAGATTAAATTATTTTGAAGTATTTAAG
>JAIDXU010000102.1 GCA_029058455.1 Paramuribaculum sp. | reverse complement strand
CGATCAGGATGGCGGCGGTAAGGAGATTCTGCTCTTTATCGACAACATCTTCCGTTTCACTCAGGCCGGTTCCGAGGTGTCGGCGCTTCTTGGCCGTATGCCTTCGGCTGTGGGTTATCAGCCTACTCTCGCTTCCGAGATGGGTGCCTTGCAGGAACGTATCACTTCTACTAAAAACGGTTCGATTACTTCGGTTCAGGCTATCTATGTGCCGGCCGATGACCTTACCGACCCTGCTCCGGCAACTACATTCAGTTTCCTTGACGCTACCACCGTGTTGAGCCGAAAGATTGCCGAGCTCGGTATCTATCCCGCTGTTGATCCTCTTGAGTCTACATCGCGTATCCTTGACCCGAATATTATCGGTGAGGAGCATTATAATGTTGCTCAGGCAGTGAAGCAGCTTCTTCAGAAATATAACGAACTTCAGGATATTATAGCCATTCTCGGTGTTGACGAGCTTAGTGACGATGACAAGCTGGTGGTAAGCCGCGCGCGTCGCGCCCAGCGTTTCCTTTCGCAGCCTTTCTTCGTGGCAGAGCAGTTTACCGGTCTCCCCGGTGTTATGGTGCCTCTGAGCGAAACCATCCGCGGATTCAAGATGATTCTCTCCGGCGAAATGGACGAATATCCCGAGCAGGCTTTCCTCAATGTCGGCACTATCGACGACGCTATCGAAAAAGGCAAGAAGCTCCTCGCTCAGGTAAAAGCTTGATCTACCCTGAAGTATCCTTAAAGATTAAATCAACAGTTCACCTTAGATTGCTCTCACAATGAAGCTCAGAATTATATCAGCTCAGGACATTCTCTTTGAAGGGGATGTGGCCGTGGTTCATCTCCCGGGGTCGCAGGGAGCATTTACGGTGTTGCCCAACCACGCTGCGATTATCTCAACGCTTACTCCCGGCAATATAGTGTTTCGCACTGCTGACGGCGACGAGCAGACCATAGATATTGAAGGCGGTCTGGTTGATGTGAACCATAACGTAGTCTCCGTGCTTGTGTCATGACCGACTGACCGGATAAAAATGAGAGCTGTAAATTGATATGAAATCATTATCGCTACATAAAATACTCCTTGCCCTGATGTTGCTCATTGCGGCGACAGTAAAGCCTGTGAGTGTCACTGCTTCGGTGTCGGATGAGCCTGTTGACGCAATAGTGGAGGAGGCCGAGAAGGGAGTTCACGACGTTGAGTCGAAAATCAATCCCAAAGACATCATTTTTGATCATCTTGGCGACGGATATGGATGGGAAGTGCCGTTTGATCATCATAAACGCATTCCTCTTCCCGTGATAGTATATGATGATAAATCGGGACTTCATATCTTCTCTTCGAGCCGTGTTACCGGCGGTAAGGATTATGTTGACGGTGATGTGACTTTCCGTATCGCTCCTAAAGGTGAGAAATATGCCGGTAAGGTAGTCGAAGTAATCGATGGTGAGGTATATCGTCCCATCGACATATCAATCACCAAGAATGTATGCGCGCTTTTCATAGCCGTTATCCTTGTGATATGGTCGGTGCTTGCCGTGGCTCGGTGGCACAAGACTCAGGGCAGCAAGGCTCCCCGCAAGTTTATTGGTGCGATGGAGGCTCTGATTACCTTTATATATGACGGTGTTGTCAAGCCTACCCTTAAGGACAAATCAAAGAAGTTCGGACCCTATCTTCTCACGGTCTTCTTCTTTATTCTCTATATGAACCTGCTCGGTTTGATAGTGATATTCCCCGGCGGAGCCAACCTTACCGGCAATATCGCTGTCACGCTTGTGCTTGCTGTCATAACTTTCCTTATCACCAATATTTTCGGCACAAAACATTATTGGAAGGAAGTTCTCTGGCCCGATGTGCCTCTGTGGCTTAAGTTCCCGCTTCCCATCATGCCTCTCATCGAGGTGTTCGGAGTGTTTACCAAGCCTGCGGCTCTTACGGTTCGTCTTTTCGCAAACATGATGGGTGGTCACATGATTGTGATCGTGCTCACTCTCCTTATATTTATTTTCGCGGCTATGGGCGCGATGGTAACCGGTCTTACAACCGTTGTCTCGGTTATCTTCTCGGTGTTCATGTTGCTGATAGATGTGCTTGTGAGCTTCATTCAGGCCTATGTGTTTACCCTTCTCTCGGCTCTGTTCATCTCGTTTGGTCAGGAAGACGGACATTCTCATGAAAAAGCCGACCATAAGTCAGCTGAAAGCGGAGCTACCGCTCAGGCAGTGTCAAATTAAAGAAATTAATAATCAAAACATAACCCCCCTAAATTACTATCAACTATGTTAGCATTGATTTTAGCAGCAATCGAAGGAACACTTGGTTTGGGCGCATGCCTCGGTGCAGCAATCGCAGCCATCGGCGCAGGTCTCGGCATTGGTAAGATTGGTGGCGCAGCCATGGAAGCTATCGCCCGTCAGCCCGAATCAGCCGGTGATATCCGAAGCAACATGATTGTGATCGCCGCTCTTGTTGAAGGTGTGGCTCTCTTCGCAGTTATCGTTTGTGTGCTTTCACTCTTCCTTTAATAAGCAGCTCAAGATATATTTCGCGCAGGTGACCGGATCACTCCGGTCACACTGCCCGATAAGTTGACCGCCATTAATTTTTTGTCTCACTACCTCAGTCCGGAGAACTGATTTATAATCTCCCGCAATTCTATGGAACTGTTCACGCCCGATTTCGGCTTGATTTTTTGGATGTTTGTGGCTTTTGCCATTCTGTTCTTCATTCTTTACAAATGGGGCTGGCCTGTCATCATCAAAGGTGTTGAAAGTCGTGCCGATTTGATTGACAGCGGAGTGGAATATGCCAAAAATGCCAAGGAGCAGCTTGATAACGCTCAGGCCACTGCCCGCGAATATATCGAGCAGGCCCGTAAGCAGCAGGCTGACATTCTCCGTGAGGCCGACAAGATGAAAACCCAGATCATCGAGCAGGCTCGTGAGGCTGCAGGTCAGGAGGCTAAAAAAGTGATGGATGCCGCTAAAGTGTCAATAGAGCAGGAGCGTAAGGAGGCTCAGTTGCAGTTCCGCAATGAAGTCAGCTCGCTTGCAATGGCTGTGGCTGAAAAGGTGGTTCGCAAACAGTTGGCCGATGACGAACGGCAGACCAAGCTGGTTGACTCGCTTATCGACCAGATTGAAAATCAAAACTGATATTGATTTGATTGTCATACCTCGATTATGAACGACGGTTTAATTCCCCACAGATACGCCAAGGCTCTCTATGAAGTGGCTCTGGAGCGTCATTGCGATTCAGAGCTCTATGGCCTCATGAAAAATCTTGAGGAGGCTTTCAAATCAGCTCCCGGCTTGCAGTCGACTCTGGCCAATCCGTTTGTCAGCAATGCCGATAAGTGGGAACTGATATTTACTGCCGCAGGTGCGGATGCCGCCGCCCAAACCACTCTTGGTGATTTCGTCAAGTTGCTCGACCAGAACCACCGTATCGATATGGTTCGTCAGATAGCGTTAGCCTATCTTGACATTTACCGCAAAGCCAACGATATTCATACTGTCACTCTCGAAAGCGCTTCACCGCTGCCCGAGGTTGTGCCTGCGTCTATTCTTCCTATCTCGTTTAACGGGGTAATTATTTTGTGACCGTAGCACAGCTCGCCGCTTGTTATTTCGTATTCATCGGCGTAGTGAATTTCGCCGTCGTATTCTATTTCGGATTTTGCCTGTTCTATGCTTATTC
>JAIDXU010000101.1 GCA_029058455.1 Paramuribaculum sp. | reverse complement strand
ATCTTTTCAGCCTCGGAATGTTGGATCTTCGCACCCGCGCTCAGGTCGAGAAACTGTTTTGGTCAATAGCCCGCGAGGTAAACGATCTGGTGAAAAATCAGAAACATGTGCCGGAGGAGTTTAAGAAGATCACCAAGATGATTCCCGATAAATATTTCTGTAACTTCTCGCTATTTCAGAGCCTTACCGATTCATGGGCAATCGATCAGGTATTTCCTATTATGCCGATAAGCCGATTGGATGAACGGCCTTCGCTCACATGCACGATTCAGGATATAACCTGCGACAGCGACGGCAAGATCTCTAATTTCATCACCAACCACGGCACATCTTCCGCACTCCCTGTTCATAATGTGAAACCGGGCGAACCTTACTATCTCGGAGTCTTTCTTGTGGGCGCCTATCAGGAAATTCTGGGTGACATGCACAATCTTTTCGGAGACACAAATGCCGTGCATATCTCCGTGTATAAGGACCATTACGAGATCGATAGAGTGATAGAGGGTGAGACGGTCGCCGATGTGCTCGACTATGTGCAGTATAATCCCAAACGGCTTGCCCGCAATGTGGAGATCTGGGTAACGGCGTCGATGAAAGCGGGCCGTATCAATCCCGAGGAGGGTAGGGAATTTCTCAGCAATTACCGCAGCGGTCTTTACGGTTACACCTATCTCGAAAACGACTGATCATTCTTATGGCTCAGCGCTACTTCATGCGGCTGGCTTATCGTGGAGCGGAGTTTCACGGTTGGCAGCGGCAGCCTAACGACATAAGTGTGCAGCAGATTCTTGAGGAAAAGCTCGCCATGGTTTGCGGCCTCAAGGATCCGGTTGCCGTGACAGGCGCGGGACGTACCGACGCCGGTGTCAACGCGTCGATGATGGTGGCACATTTCGATCTCGACCGGCCGCTGAAAGATGAGGCGCAACTTGTGAGAGCCCTCAACGCTGTTGTGGGTAAGGATATTGCCGTGAGCCGAATTGTAAAGGTGGCCTCAGATGCTCATGCGCGCTTTGATGCCATTGGTCGCACCTATCATTATTATGCGGTTGACGAAAAGAATCCGTTTGTTTATCCGCTAACGTGGAAAGCTCCCTCAGGTCTCGACTACGAGCGTATGAATGAGGCGGCGGCACTTTTACTTGATGTGGATGATTTCACATCATTTGCCAAGCTCCACACAGATGTCAAGACAAATATCTGTAACGTAATGCGGGCTGAATGGGTACCGGTGTCTGAAACCAACGGCCACATTTTTATTATAAAGGCCGACAGATTTCTCCGCAACATGGTCAGGGCGGTGGTCGGTACGCTTGTGGAAGTGGGGCGCGGAAAAATGAGTGTGGAGCAATTCAGGGGAGTCATCGAAGCCCGTAACCGTTGTATGGCCGGAAATTCCATGCCCCCCGAAGCATTGTTTCTCCACGATGTGGAATATCCTTATCCTCTCTGGTAGAAAGCGATTATTCCTCTACCGGAGGAAACGGAAACCCATGACGGTTAATGAAGTCGCGGTAGACCTGTGAGAAATAGGTGTTTGCCTCACGGGTGTATCTAACGTCGGTGAATACCTGCGCAAGAGTCTGCTTGTTGTTTTCAGCCACAAACTTCATAGAATCGGCACGCGCTTCTTTTTCAGCGTAAATATCATTGATTCGTTGAGCGTCGTAGTCGGAATATGTTTCCTGATGAATGAAAGCGTTGGCGGGAATACGACCGCAATCCTCACCCTTTTCCTCCGGCCAGCCTACGGTGACAGTTGTTACCGGTATTACCATCTCCGGAAGAGAGAGTGCCTCGGCTATCTGAGGCGCATTATAAGTTGTGGTGCCGAGATAACATGTGCCAAGTCCTGAAAGCTCGGCGAGAGTTACAAACTGCTGAGCCAGAATCACGGTGTCGATCATAGCCGTTACAAACGACTGGAAATTGTCATAACCGGCACGGGCGTCGCGCTCCTCACACCAGCGGCAGAAGCGGTGAAAGTCGGCGCAGAAAGTCAACACTACCGGAGCATTTTTGACTTGTGGTTGATTGAAATGAGCGGGCGAAAGAGCCGCTTTGCCTTCAGGCGAGGTTGTCACGATCACGCTATAGAGCTGCATGTTTCCGGTAGTCGGCGCGTGGGCTGCGGAAGCAAGCAGACTGTTGATCAATTCGGGGGTAACCGGCTTGTCGGAGTAGCGTCTTACGGTAGTTCTGGTGTCGAAATAGGATGTTATCTTGTTATCTGTTTCTGACATTTTCTGAAATATTTAAGTTGTGAAAGTTTGCCAAAGTTAGTGATAAAAGTCTTTATGCGCAAATCAATCTTTATCATTGATAAATGGCGAGTTAATGAAATGTATTAGCGTAAATAATTGGTTTGTAATTGTATAGGTGTGATTGTGTATTGCTTATTATAACTTTTGTCATAAAAATTTGACCATGTGAAAATAAAGTTAGATATTTGCAACTTCATTTCTACATGTCAAAAAAC
>JAIDXU010000100.1 GCA_029058455.1 Paramuribaculum sp. | reverse complement strand
GCTCGTGAGGCGCCTTTCTCTTTCCATCAACCATCTCATCGATGAAGATTCCATCCCTCCCGAGCCTCCGATCATGAAATATGATCTCTTTACCGACTATGAGGAGCTTGCGCGTCGTCGCGAGGCCGAGGCGGCCGAGCTGGCGAGAGAGCGCCGCCGCCAGCAGGCGGTGCTGAAAATCAAGAAGATGTTTGGTAAAAATGCTATTCTCAAAGGGCTCAACTATGCCGACGGAGCCACCCAGCGAAGCCGCAACCGGCAGATAGGAGGTCACCATGAGTAGATATGACGATATAATCAATCTGCCTCACTATGAGCCGAAACATCCAAGAATGTCTCTTGCCAACCGTGCCGCCCAGTTCGCCCCTTTTGCAGCGCTGACCGGTCATGCGGCTGCGATTGCCGAGACGGCGAGGATCACCGACCGCATGATCGAGCTTACCGACGAGGAGCAGCAACAGCTCACTCGCAAAATCAGTGTGGCCTGCAGGAAGCGTCTCCCGGTTACGATCACCTGTTTTCAGCCCGACCCGGTTAAGGAGGGGGGCCGCTATCTCCGTATTTCGGGCGTTATCCGCAAGATCAACTTCACCGACCGTAACCTGATTCTCTCCGACGGGCGGATGATTCCGCTCAGGTTTGTGGTCGCGGTTATGCTCAGCTGTAAATCAGATTAGGCTATATGAGAAAAAGTTAGTAACTTTGTTGCGTGAAATATCCTATTTCTTAATTTTATACTGTCAATCATAATGGTATTTCAAAACGCTGATTCTATCGATATTTTCTTATCACTTTTAAGATCCGGAATGTATGGACGACCGTTGGACGAATATGAACTTCCGGAGACTATTGATTGGGAGAGGGTGGTCACGTTGGCCCGAAAGCATGCTGTTTATGGAATTATCATTGACAGTGTTCAGTTTTTACCTGAGAGACTGCGCCCTTCTGAATCGCTTTCTGATAAAATGAATAAGTTTGCATTGGGGCTTATTCAGACAAACATTCTTTTAGATCGGACAGCAGCCCGGTTAGTGGCTTTTTTCAAGCAATACGGTTTGGAGGGAGTGTTGTTGAAGGGCCAGGGAGTGGCACGCTACTATCGTGAGCCTCAGATGAGACACAGCGGTGATATTGATTTCTATGTAGGTAGGAAGAATTATAAGAAAGCTGTTGCCTTATGCAAGGAAAAATTAATCGGAGATAAGGGCAAATGGGAAAAAATAGGAATACATTTTACTTTCAAAATGCGTGGCGTACAGATTGAAATCCATCGTCTCGCTTCGAGAATGTCTTCCCCTTTCAGAAACAGGCGTTTTCAGAACTGGATTGTGGAGCAGCTTGAGTATTCTCCGGACCGACGTATTTTGACCCTTGATAATACCGATATCACTCTACCTTCCTATGACTTCGACGCAATATTTATATTCTATCATGCGTGGCGTCATTACATTATGGGGGGGATAGGAATGCGTCAGTTGTGTGATTGGGCAATGATATTCCATACTCATGCCGAGGATATAGACATCCCTAAACTCAAACATCATATTCAGAGATTCGGCATCATAAAGGAGTGGCAGCTCTTTGCATGTATAGCTGTTAATCATCTTGGGGTACCGAAGGATAAGATTCCACTCTACGACCCTTCATATTCCGAAAAGTCCGAAAAAATATTTCAGGAAATTATGGATGGCGGTAATTTCGGCTTTTATACCGTTGCAAATACCCGCACTCCTATGCTGGGATATGGTCTCAGACACGGGTTGGGTAAGGTGCGTAATATTACAGGCTATTTCATATCTCTATTTCCTTTAATACCAGTTGAGGCGACCTTTCTTTATTTTCATCGGTTGTTTCACGGCACGATAGATTTAATTAAACGATCACGGCATAAATCCGACAATTAGCATCGTGAAACGTATTCTATCATATCTCCGCTATCTCTGGCACATCACCGGGGGCTTCCGCCACACCGCCGTTCTGCGCACCCTCCTGGGCATAATCCGGGTGGGTATAATGCTGGCATTCGTGTGGCTCAGCAAAATAGCCATCGATTGCGCCACCGGCAAGGTGCCCGCTCCTACCCACACCCTCGTTATGTGGTTCGGGCTGATGGTGGGGTGCCTGTTGGTTGACGTGCTCATCACCCAGACCGTCAGATATATGGAGCTGCGCGCCGTTATGCGCATGAACAACCGCGTCAACCGCCGCCTGTTCAACATTCTCATGACCCTACCCCTGGTCAACGGTCAGCAGGGTTTCCATAGCGGCGACATGCTCAACCGCCTCACCCTCGATGTGCGCACCATCACCAACTTCGCCCTCTCCCAGCTCCCAGCTATGGTGGTGATGATCGTTCAGCTCGTGGCCTCCTTTCTCTTCCTCTCATGGCTCAACCCCTATCTCGCGTTGGCTCCGGTGATCATCATGCCGGTGTGTCTCTTGGCGGGCAAGCTCTTTTTCAGGCGCCAGCGCCGGCTCACCTCTCAGATCCGTCAGGGAGAGAGCGATATGCATGTCTCGATTCAGGAGGGGCTTAAACATCGCATTGTTATCCGTTCGCTTGAATCGGTCGGCGAGATCGACCGTCGCCTCGGCTCCATTCAGCAGCAGCTCGACACCACCAACCGCCAGCAGTCGCGACTCTCAACCGTGAGTGGCGCCATGACGCGCCTCGGTTTTGCCGCCGGCTATCTCACCGCCTTTGGCTGGAGCATTTTCAGCCTCAAAGCGGGAGTGATTACTTTTGGCACCATGACCGCCTTTATTCAGCTTGTGAGCCGCATTCAAAACCCCATCGCGAGTCTCACCGGCTATCTCCCCTCGTTTATCTCCACCTCGGTGGCCATCGACCGCCTCCGCGAAATAGATGTCCAATCCTCCGCCGGCGCTCGGGCAGGTGAGTGCCGCCCCCTCGACCGCGCAGGTGTGAGAGTCAGCAACCTCTCTTTCCGCTATGAGCCTCAGGGGCGCGACGTGCTATCCTCGTTCAGCCACGACTTCACGCCCGGCAGCCGCACCATGATAGTAGGGTCGACCGGCGCAGGCAAAACAACCCTCATCAAACTCCTGCTCGGTCTCCTTAGGCCCGACGGCGGCACCATTGAGATCTACAACCGCGATCAAAGCCTCGCGGTTTCCTCATCTACGCTCTGCAACTTTGTCTATGTGCCGCAGGGCAATTCGCTGCTCCACGGCACTATCCGCGACAATCTGCTTCTGGCCTCACCGCAAGCCACAGATGAGCAACTTGCCGAAGTGCTCCATATTGCAGTAGCCGATTTTGTTTTCAGTCTGCCACTCGGGCTGGACAC
>JAIDXU010000010.1 GCA_029058455.1 Paramuribaculum sp. | reverse complement strand
TCAGAGAAGAGTCCTCCGAAATCATCCTCGCTCTCCTGACCGAGGGTGCTGTCTTCAATGCGCTTCAGAGAACGCTCCAGCTGCGGGAGTATGTTCTCCTTGCGGTTGATTCGGTCGATGATTGAGGTGAAAAGATATTGCGGTTCAACGAAATAACCGATATTTTCGAGGCATTGCTTCTTAACCTCTTCTTGAAGTTCAATGGCTTCCTCCTCCCAGCTTTCCCAAAGCTGCTTGAAAGTTATTTCATCATTTTCAAGTGCTTGGTCGGCATACTTCTCAATCTTTTCAGAAAGATACTTGTAAAAGATGAATCCAAGAGAAAAATACATAAATTCGTTGGGTGACATATTGCCACGAAGGTTATTAGCCACAGCCCAAAGCTGAGTGCGCAGTTTTTGTTGGAGTTCTTCGCTCATAATATTCGGCTTTTATATTTAATCAGTCCTAGCTGAATGTTCTAATTAGATTACGCAGTCGGTCAACGATACGGTTGAGAGTACGGCGACGAGCCACCAGTCCAAGCTTCTTGCCTTTCAGCGCGTCTTGTATAATTTCGGTCTGTTCTTTCTGCACATAATCGTATTCCGCCACATATTTGTTGATAACCTCGATGGGAATTTCTTCCTCCTCAGCAATACGTTCAATGGCACGCCCTTTCTCTTGTCGGATATATTGGTTGAGACGCTCTTCAAGGTCGATGCTGCCATCGGCTTTCTTATCGCGCAAAAAGCCTTCCTTATCATTATCCACAGTTTGGAGAATGAAGCCGTCAATGAGTTGGGTCTTGCTTCGCAACTCGGCATCCTTAATCATCGTGTCAAGAATCTCCTGTCGTTTTTCAGGGTAATCTTCGGCATTGGGATCAAGTTCGGCAATAAGACTGAGAATGTAGGCGACATTGATAATATCACTGTGTAGAAGTTCAAGGCAAAAATCAATATCGTCGAGTGAAGTTTCTAATGCAGACCTATCGTCAGTAGGAGTGGTATCTTTAACAGTCTTGGAGTCAACGAATGTATCATGAATATCCAGATACTTGCTTCGGAAGTCCATATAGAGTTGTTCGTCCATTGGAAAATCCGGATCTTCTTCGTTGAAATCCTCGTAAATCTGTATCTCGGCGTGTTTCCGAATAATATCTCGGAATGCCAAGATGAACTTGCGCTTGTCGTCCTCGCTTTGGAGATAGTCTACTACGCGGGAGTCTGGATAATGTTTTATGAATTCTGTGGTTAAATCAATGTATTCCTTCTTTATGTCTTCAAAGGGCTTATTGAGGATGCCCGTTTCATCACCACCATTGCTAAACAACTTAATTGAAGCATCAACATTTGCTTTCAAGTCTCGGAAGCACACAATCTTACCAAACCTCTTTCGTTCATTGAGGACTCGGTTGGTGCGACTGAACGCCTGTAACAATCCATGATAATCGAGATTTTTGTCGATATATAGAGTGTTGAGTTTCTTTGAATCGAAGCCGGTTAAGAACATGCCCACAACGAGACAAAGGTCAAGCGAAAGCATATCCGGCTTTTTCTTTTTCAATCGGAGATTGACATCATCGTAATATGCACGGAAATTCTGCAATGAGAATGATGTGCCATACATCTCATTGTAGTCCTTGATAATATCCTCCATATCATCAGCTCCGGCTACGCGTTCACTGACGAATGAGCCGCTTGACATTCCAGTGGTATCATCGTCCTGACTGTCGTTAGATGCATAAGTAAAGATTGCGCCAATACGGATTTTAGGATTTAATTCCTTAAAAATCTTATAGTATTGAACCAGCATTGGAACTGACTGCACAGCAAACAGGGCATCAAATTCACCATCGTAGGTGGATTTGTTGTAGTTGTTGAGGATGAATTGAGCAATCTCTCGCATACGGCTTTGATTGCCATTGTTCACATCGGTGTTACCGTGATAATATTCTACAAGGAAACCAAGCACATTTTCATCTGCAATTGCATCCTTGATTAGATATTTATGCAGACATTCTCCGAAAATCTCTTTAGTAGTGTGTCCGTCAACAGAGTTCTCTTTGAAAATCGGTGTACCGGTAAAACCAAATATTTGTAGGTCATTAAAGAACTTAACGATATTTCTATGGCTATCGCCGAAATGCGAGCGGTGACACTCGTCGAAAATCATCACTATCCGGCTATCCTTTATATCCTGAAGTTTATTGCTGTACCAAGGTCTAGTCACAGCGGCATTTAGCTTTTGAATAGTCGTGATTATAATCTTTGAATCACTTTGCAGACGACGCGTAAGTTCACTAGTGTCTGAAGTATTGTCAACTGCTCCCGGCTCAAATGCGTCATACTCCGATTGGGTCTGCGTGTCAAGATCGTGGCGGTCAACAACAAACATCACTTTATCAACCCCATCAAGTTCAGACACAAGCTGGGCAGCCTTGAAAGAAGTTAAAGTTTTACCTGCACCAGTTGTATGCCATATATATCCATTGCGGTTGGTATTCTGGACTTTATCAATAATCTCCTCTACTGCGTAATACTGATATGGGCGAAGCACCATTAGCGATTTGTCACCCTCGTGCATCACAACATATTTGCTGATCATCTTGCCAAGAGTGCATTTATCGAGAAAATCCGCAGCAAAAAGGCTCAATTCATTGAATGGATTATTGGATTTGTCGGTCCAATTAAATGTAAACTTAAACCCCTGATTGGGATTGTTGGCAAAGTAACGGGTATTGACACCATTGGATATCACGAAAATCTGAATGTAATCAAACAGTCCGTGGAACGATGTTTTATGGTAACGCTGAATCTGATTATAAGCCTGTTTGAGTTCTATGCCTCTGCGTTTCAACTCAATCTGCGCCAAAGGAAGTCCATTGATGAGAATAGTTACATCATAGCGACACTTCTTTCGGCCTTCAACAGTGATTTGGTTAGATACCTGAAACTCATTTTGACACCAATTCCTTTTGTTCAGGAATTGCAGCCATACACGTTGCCCGTCTTCTGTCTCCAATGGATAGAGATCACGCAACTTCTTCGCCTTCTCAAAACGGGTACCACCTTCAAGATGAATAAGACCTTTGTCAAATTCACTGTCTGTTAGGTGCTCACGACCGATTTCGGCGAGAGCTTTCTTATTATGTATTTCAAGCTG
>JAIDXU010000001.1 GCA_029058455.1 Paramuribaculum sp. | reverse complement strand
AAGCTATGTTAAGATTTTAAACACATTTAAAATTCTTAAAATCTACAAAGATGAAAAAACAGATCACATTCGCGCTTATTGCCCTGCTTTGCTCCATCACAGCTATGGCTATCGGTAAAACCACTATCGACCGTACCGAACTTCCCCTCGTTTCACAGGAATTTCTGATGGCCCACTTCAACGGGACCAAAGTCAGCACTGTGAAGATGGAGAAACATATCCTTAAGAAATATACCTATGAGGTAAAACTTATAAACAAAGTCGAAATAAATTTCGGCCATGACGGAGAATGGACCGAGATCGACTGTAAGAAAGGCACTGTACCCTCGGCAATCGTTCCCGATCCAATACGCGATTATGTTAAGCAGCACTACTCAGGTGCCAAAATCGTAAAAATCAAAAGATCTTCGGGCGATTATAAGATCAAGCTGTCGGATAAGACTGAGCTGAGTTTCAACAGCCACGGCAAATGCACCAGCATGAAAGCCCATTGATTATACTCCTCATCAATAAGAGAGGGTGACCGATGCCGGATATAATCGGCGCGGATCACCGAAAAGATCCAACGACCGCTCAATCGATTCGCTTGAGCGGTCGATTTTTCCTTTATAAGCCTTGCGGCCATTGATGGTAACGGTCACTGGCTTGTCGAGGTCAAGCATCTCGTCGTCAGCAAAAACAGTGATTTTGCCGCCTGTGGCGGGAGTGAATTTGCGGGCCTGTTTGAGCGAGATGCCCCAGTTGGGATCGGTCTCGGTGGTGCGATATTCCACAAGACTGATTTTAATATCTACGGCATTGGCGGCCGAATCGACAGTCATGTCATAGAACATGCGGTCGCTACCCTCAGGCCGCTCGTCAATGGCAAGGTTATAGAAACCGGGGCGACGCACACCATCCATATCATAATCTTCCCAGGTCACTCTCGCGGGGCGGGTGCGGCGTGTGAACTGACTCAGCCAGGGAGTGGTAGGCGTATAGTCAATGCCGTGGCCGCGGTTAGGTATCAGCTCAATGCGATGACGGAAATCCCCCTCGGGTGATTCAGCCTGATTGGCTTTGAAAGCCTCCGATGTGCGATAGGTAAGGATGTTGCGATAGAAACCGAGATCCTGCTCACCGGTGAGGAGTGAAAAGCCGATATTGCGGCAATTCTCCACGGGAGCGTTAATCAGCGGCTCACCTCCGGCCATAGGTCCGGCGGCGGCAAGATAGTCGGCAAGATATGAGGCGAGGCGCTGACTGCCGTAGCCACCCTCCGAGATACCGAAAACATAGATTCGGTCGGGGTCTATTTTGCCTGACGCCAGAGCTTGGCTCAGCAGCTTATCCCATGCAAAGAGCTTACCTTTCTGCCACCAGCGGTAATACGGGCCCTCGTTGGGGATTTTGGGAATGAAATAGGCGCAGGGGGCGTCGTCAAACCTCTCCGCAAGCTTCATGCCGGTAGCCCACTCTATCACACTCGGGCCTGACCCGTGAAGATAGATAAACAGAGGCATCGGCTCGGTGGTCTCGCCTTTAGTGCCGTAACGGAACATCAGGGCGGCGTTGGGCTCAAGCGAATCGGGTATGATCCACACCGTGGTGTCGCTCTGGGCCAACGGCTTGAGTTCGGGAAGAAGATAAGGCGCATCGTTGGCAATTTCATTGCACCACGCGCTCCATATACGGGCAGCCTCGTCGCGGGCTTCGGTTTTCGAGAGAGAACGGCCAAAAGCCGGAGCGGCACTCACAAGCACTGCCGCCAGCAAGATCACAAAGTTGCGAAATAATTTCATAATAGTTTCTGGATTTATTACCGGATGATAGAATTGACTCGAATGACAAAATTACTTAATTTTTCGCAATGTGAGGCAATATGACTCTTTTTTTCAGCGCAAAACGGTTGTCTTATATTCCGCCATCAAAATACCACCGCCCGCTATTATTCTTTTTCAGGAAGATTTTTCTTTTAAGAATTGAGCCATTTTTCAGTTTCAGTTCGCATAGCACACTCATGCCCTTACCATCGGCATAAGGAATCATTTCGCCGGTTGAAACTATTTCCAATCCATACAATGCATCAGAAATGTCACCGTCTTCAATTCCCACAAGTTCGTAAACGCTATGGTCGCTGGCTGATATGGCTTTCAGAATCTTAATTGCGGCATCCTTGACATCCATGTCTAATCCAACAACTTCGTCGACTTCATTTCCCTCAGCATAGGAGTTATACGTGCGCTTTATATTATGGTAATTGGCAAGCTCACGAGGAGTCATTGTTTCTTCTCTTCCCGCGCTTTTCCCATATATATCGTAGCGGCGCACAAGCTCCGGGAGAAATTCTTCAGACACCACTCCGGGAGTACCACCAGCAAGGACAAATCTTCTCGGATCGAGATAATAGATCATTCCGTCCGCATAATCGGAAACTTTATAGTCGTTGGGATTTGAATTGTTAAATTCAGCATCCTCGATAGGTGATTTGGCAAGATCGAACCCAAGGTCAAGGCGACCTGACGCAACATAAGCACTGTCAGGAATACCATCAAGCCACGGTCTAAGAGACTCATCTCCATGTTGCCACCACTCAGTCCAGTTTATGAGCACAGTGCGCACATTGTCTCCCACCTCACGGCTGATGATATAACCCTCATTGAGATATAACGGATCTTTGACAGCATGAGGAGCATTCGTGATAAGCAGAGCCTTGTGATATCCGCCTCTTTCAGGCTGAACTTTAAACATTTTCAGGAAATTATCAGCCATTGCAGAGTCGCGGCGGTTACCTCCGTTTACCTCCTCTGCAAGAAACCGACGATAGGATTCACCATCATTACAATCATTCCAATCAAAGGCAACGTCAGTTCCTCTCAATACCACTCTCTTATCCTTCGGCAAAGTAGAATTCAACCGATAGAGATTCTCCAGGAACTGGTAACGGTTATATTTTTCCCACAAAGGATAAAAGTCTTCGATACGGATCAGAGCCAGGGCGCTGTCGCGAAATTCAGAATAATCCTTATAATCTGCCGTCACAGTCCTCTCACATATCGGGGCAGTATTGACGGTTCCGACTTCGGTATAGACATAGCCCACCTTCTCTATGAAGCGGGGATCGCTGATGAGACGGTTTATAAAGTCATATTGTGTAGTGTCGCGGTGATCGCGCTCTCCAAGCACTACAACATCCACGCTATCATAGAGGCTCATGATATAGTCAACCCCGCTCGGAGCGTCGGAAAACAGCGCTTTAAGTTCGTCAAACTTGTTATTGACATCCGGCTGACAAGTAAATGACGATGACGCTACCAAAATAATCATCAATGAAATGATAATTGAAAATGATGCTTTCATTGTTAAGTTTTTTAGTTGAATTAAATTTGCAATATTTTAAATATAAAAAATCGTTAGATGCCGATAGTTACGCCGAGGGTGAGAGGGCGGAAGT